>NZ_JBQEOZ010000001.1:0-61606 GCF_052045495.1 Microbacterium sp. 22242
TGTGATGAGTCGGGACATAGTTGACATCTGAGTCGCGACATAGGTGACAAGTTACGAGAGAGAGTCCGGCCATCGGCCGGGCTCTCTCTCGTTGTTGCGCCAGTAGCTTTTGCTTGGGTCGATGGTGTTGGTCGCGATGATCTCTCCGGTGTTGAGGGAGATCACGGTGGTGCTGTGTTCGTCGGCGAGGATGATGACGCGTTTGCCTCGGTGGGTGGTGCCGATGCCGAGGTGGTGCATGCGCCCGGCGCGGCGGAAGCTGATCTTCCCGTCGGCGGCGACGTGGTCGTAGCGGAGGCGGTAGTGCGTCCGGTCCGTGTCTGGGGTCCCGGTGGGGGCGGCTTTTGGGGAGGCGGCGTAGGTGTCGGCCGGGGTTCTTCCGTCGAGCGCGCGGTGCGGTCGGCGCGTGTTGTAGTGTTCGCGGAACTCGTCGAGTTGGGTCTGCAGCTCGGCCGCGGTGCGGGCGCGGGGACGGGCGGCGAGCCAGCGTTTCAGGGTTTGATGGAAGCGTTCGATCTTGCCCTGGGTCTGGGGGTGGTTCGGGGAACCGTTCTTCTGGACGATGCTGAGCGCGGCGAGCGTGTATTCGAAGGCGTTTCTGCCTCCTCCGTGTCGGGCGGTGTAGACGCGTCCGTTGTCGGTGAGCGTGGACGCGGGCGGCCCGTGGGTGTCGATGCAGGTGAGGAACGTGGTGACGACGTCGTCGCCGGTGACGGGGTGGTGGACGGTGCAGGACAGCAGTTTTCGGGAGTGGTCGTCGAGCCAGTTCAGGATCTCGACGTCGGTGTCGTCCGCGAGGGGCCAGTGGGTGAAGTCGGACTGCCAGGTCTCGTTCGGTCGGGCGGCTTCGAAACGGAGGTAGGAGGAACGGGGGCGTTTGCGCGGCTCGGGGGTGACCAGCCCAGCGGTGTGCAGGATCCGGCGGATCGTGGACGTCGACGGGGCTCGTAGGCCTTCTTCTCGCAGATGCCAGGCGATCGTGACCGGGCCGGCATCGAGCCCGTTCGAGGTCAGCTGTTGGCGCAGTTCGATGACACGGTCGCGGACGCGGGTGGTCGTCGTCTGGGGCGAAGTCAGCGGAGCGCGCGAGTGTGGCTCGAGGCCATCCAATCCCTCTTTACGGTAGCGGGCGAGCAGCACGTGGAGATACTGGCGGGAGAGCCCGTACTCGCACGCAGCGGCGGTCACTGTGAGCTGTCCGGCGATGATCTTCAACACGACGACGCGATGCTTCGACATGCCTGAGTCTGTCGCCTATGACGCGACTCACGTGTCGCCGATCACCTGTCGCCTATGTCGTGAACCCAGACACCCCTGGGTCCACCGAACGAAAGCCCCGTCAGGAAGCAGTTCCTGACGGGGCTTTCGCTTTGCCCGCGCGGCGCGGGGGCGCTCGCCCGACCCGCCTCCGCACCGGTCGGATCCCTTGCTGGTCGCGCCCGGCGGTTTCGTCGCCGGACCCGCAGCGACGATGATGGGTCCATGCCCGATTCCTCGCCGTGCAGCTCGAACAGCCCGGGCTGGTCGACGGGCAGCGCCGGATCCTGCACCGTCTCGCTCCGAAGGGACAGCGCATGAGCCGCAGTCGTTTCCCCCGGCACGTCTACGAGCGCGGCGAGGAGCCCGACGCGCGCTTCACGCTCGCGAACGAGCGCACCTTCCTCGCGTGGATCCGCACCTCCCTCGCCCTGCTCGCCGGCGGCGTCGCCCTCGAAGCGCTCGGACTGGGCATGCACCCCGGGTTGCGGCACGCGGCCTCGATCCTGCTCATCGTCGCGGGACTGCTGACGCCCGTGCAGGCGTGGCTGGGCTGGATGCGCACCGAGCGGGCGCTGCGGGAGTCCACGCCGCTGGGTCCGCCGTGGATCGCGATCCCGCTGGTCGCGGTGGTCGTCGCCACGGCCGTGCTGGTGCTGCTCGGGGTGCTGCTGGCGTGAGCGACGACCGCGAGCGGGTCTTCGACCCCGGACTGCAGCCCGAGCGCACCGCTCTGGCCTGGCAGCGCACCGCCCTCGCGCTCGCCGGAGGGTCTGTCGTGATCATGCGGATCCTGCCGGGCGTGATCGGCGGAGCAGCGCTCGCGCTCGGCTTCGCGGGCCTCGCCCTGGCCCTCGGGGTGCTGGCCGGTTCGCATCTGAGGTATCGGCGCCAGCATCGGGCCCTCACGTCCGGCGAGCCGGGGGTGCTGCGTTCCGGATGGCCCGTGGCCGCGCTGACCGCCGCGACGCTGTTCGTGGGCGTGCTCTGCCTGCTCTTCGTGCTCCTGCGGGCCTGACGCCGTCGCGGACGGCGCCGAGGGCGTACCGTGGCGGCGTGGAGAATCTCACCCCTCAGCCCGCCGTCGACCCGCTTCCGGACCGTCCCGCCCCCGACAACCCCTCGGGCAAGCTCGTGCTGCTGCGGCACGGCGAGACCGAATGGTCCCGGAGCGGCAGGCACACGGGGCGCACCGACATCCCGCTGACGGCCCGGGGCGAGGAGCTCGCCCGGCTGGCCGGCGCGCTCGTGACCGGCTACGACTTCCGGCTGGTGCTGTCGTCTCCGCTGCAGCGCGCGCGCCGCACAGCCGAACTCGCCGGCCTGCACGCGGAGGTCGATCCGCTCCTGGTGGAGTGGGACTACGGCGGCTACGAGGGGCGCACCACGAAGGACATCCGTGCGGAGCTCGGCTACAACTGGAGCGCGTTCACACACGGCGTGATCCGCGGCGACACCCCGGGGGAGACCGTCGAGGAGGTCGCCGCGCGGGCATCGCGCGTACTCACCCGGGTGCTGCCGGCGATGGCCGAGGGCGACGTCGCGCTGATCGCGCATGGTCACTACCTGCGGATCCTGACGGCGGTCTTCCTCCGCGTCGCGCCGCGCTTCGGCGCAGCGATCACCCTCGACGCCGGATCCGTGTCCGTGCTCGGCTTCGCCCGCGAGCAGCCCGCGATCCTGGCGTGGAACCACGGACCGCAGCTGCCGCTGCAGCCGTCCGAGTCCTGACCGCCGTCCACGGAGAACCGACCGGGGGCTGTTCTCCTTCCATCGCCGGGCCGGCGAACGGTCCTGNCGCGTCAGTGGTCGCGCAGCATGTGGATGAGTTCGCTCTTGCGCTTGCCGGAGTAGCCGTGCAGGCCGAGCTCCTTGGCGCGGTCGCGCAGCTCGTCGACGGTCCAGTCCTCGTACGATCCGGATTCGCCTCCGCGGCGGCCGACCTTGCTGCGCCCCTCCTTGGCGGCGGCGTTCGAGATGCGCGCGGCCTTCTGCTTGGAGTTCCCCTCGTCGCGCAGCTTCTCGTACAGCTCGGGGTCCTTCAGTTCGGGTTGGCGAGGCATGGTGATCTCCTTCTCTCGACGGGAGGTCCACGCTAGGAACCCGTCAGCGAATGCGGCACAGGGGTTGACAACCCGGAGGGCCGTGCGCTTGCACGCGGATCCGTCTCCCGTCAAGTGACTGGTGCGCCGGTGCCCGGCCCGGGAACCTGTCGGCATGGAAGACCGTGCAGTCACCGAGCATCGCTCTCCGGAGGACCGCTCGGAGAAGAAGGAGCGGGGACGGATCTCCCGCGCGCTCCACGCGCTCGGGCCGGGGATCGTGACGGGCGCCGCCGACGACGACCCCTCCGGCATCGCCACCTACGCGCAGGCCGGCGCCCAGTACAGCTCGGCGCTGCTGTGGACGGTTCCGGTGACCCTGCCCTTGATGATCGTGGTGCAGGAGGCCTGCGAGCGGATGACGCTCGCGACCGGCGATTCGTTCGGAGCGCTCATCCGGCAGCGGTTCCGCCGCGGCTTGCGAGCCTGGATCGCCGTGCTGCTGGCCGCTCTCCTCATCTCGAACACGGTCAACGCCGCCGCCGACCTCGTGGCGATCGGGCAGGGCATGCAGCTGATGCACGCCGGCCCCGCCCCGTTGTGGTCGCTGATCGCGGGCGTGGCGATCGGGGTGATCGTCGTGCGCGGATCGTTCGAATGGATCGCCCGGGTCTTCAAGTGGCTCTGCCTGGTCCTATTCGCGTACGTCGCCGTCCTGATGGTCGCGCACGTGGACTGGGCGGATGTCGGGGCCGGGCTGCTGGGGCGCGGATTCCGGTGGGATCCGGCGTACCTCGGCCTCCTGGTCGGCGTCCTCGGTACGACCATCAGCCCCTACATGTTCTTCTGGCAGACCGAGGAGCGGCAGGAGATGCTGCGGTCCGCGCCGGAAGCGCGCGGCGATCAGCCGCCGCGACTGGACGAGCGTCCGCCGCAGAAGGCCCACCGCATGCTGCTGCTCGGCAGGATCGACGTCATCGTCGGGATGGTCTTCTCGGTCGCGATCATGTTCGCGATCATCGTCGGATCGGCCGCCACTCTGGGCGCGCATCATCGGTCGGTCTCGTCAGCCGCGGAGGCGGCGCAGGCGCTCAGGCCCATCGCAGGGGACTACGCCTCGATCCTGTTCGCCCTCGGGTTCATCGGCGCCGGGATGCTGGCCGTGCCCGTCCTCGCCGCCTCCGGCGCGGCCGGGTTCGCGGCGCTGCTCGGCCGCCCGTGGAGCCTGGACCGCAAGCCGCACCAGGCCAAGACCTTCTACGCCCTCCTGCTCGTCGGACTGGTGATGGCGATCGTGCTGGCGCTGCTCCGGGTGGACCCGATCGGGCTGCTCGTCGTGTCCGCCATCATCAACGGCATCGCGGCCGGCCCGTTCGTCATCGTGCTCATGCTGGTCACCGACGACACGCGCCTGATGGGGGAGCACCGCAACGGCCCGGTCGCGCGGATCCTCGGCTGGGCGACCGCGGTCCTCATGTGCGCTGCGGGGGCCTTCGGCATCTTCTCACTGGTGATCGGATCATGACGGCCAAGGGCGGGGCGACCGTGTCCGGCGCGTCCGAGCAGGACGTCGCGCGGCGCTGGGAGCGGATCCTGCAGGAGCTGCGCGTGACGCAGACCGGGACGCAGATCATCTCGGGCTTCCTGCTGTCCGTGGCGTTCCAGTCGACGTTCCGGGAGCTTCCCGATCACGCGAGGATCGTGTACCTGGTGCTGGTCGTGCTCGCGTGCGCGGCGACCCTGCTCGGACTCCTCCCGGTCGTGCAGCACCGCAAGAGGCCGGCTCCGGACCCCGACCGCCGGCTGGTCACGACAGGATCCCGGATCCTCACCGCGCTCCTGCTGCTGGTGACCGTGCTGACCGGCGGTGTCGCGGTCTTCGTCTTCGACGTGGTGCTGGGACCACGCGCCGCCATGATCGTCGCCGTCTGCGCGGTCGCCGGCGGCGTCACGGTGTGGGCGGTGCCCGCGCATCGACGCCGTCGCTCGTCGCGGCGGGGGAACGAGCACCTCGGGAGGTCGAACCGCTCCCTGTCAAGGCCGTCGACGGCGCGCAGGGAGTCGCCGATCCTGAACCGCGATCGACAGGGTGGAGAGGAGAACGACCATGAGCGAGATCTACGACGAGGGCCTGCTGCCGCCGAACGTGCACCGGCCGATGGAGAAGGGGGCCGGATCGCGCCCTGACGGGGACGCCGAGGCGGCGCGCGACGACGGCGCCGAGCGCGACGACGGCCGAGAGGCACGCGAGGCGCGCCTGGACCCGGAGGAGAAGGAGGACGCCGCTCGGAGCCAGGATCCCGGACGGGTCGACGGGCACACCGGCGCGGAGGGCGGGGGCGTCGAGAGCACGAACGAGGACACCCCGGCCGACACGTCCGAGCCGCCGGACTGAACCGCCGTCCGCCCCGAGCAGCGCCGCCCGCGCCGACGCGCCTCGCCTACTGCGGCAGTCCGTTGTCGTCGACCTGCATCTCGACGACCTGCGAGGGCTCCGGGACGAGCCGAAGCCCGGCGGGCGTGTTCGCGAGCTGGCTGAGCGCGTCGATCCACGACCGGTTCAGAGGCGGCCGGCGGCTGCCGTGATACGTGAACACCATGTTGCAGGCGGGGTGCACCCAGACCGAGGTCCGGCCGTGACCGATGCTCGGGTCGTCCTTCCAGGTGAAATAGAAGGGCTCGCCGCGGCGCAGCTTGTTCGCGACGACCATCTGCACGTGCGCCAGCGCCCGGTCATCGAGGTCGGCGTGGGTCTGCCCTTCGTACGTGAACCTGCCCATTGAATCGTCTCCTTCGGCGTAGCGCTCTCCCCGAGAACATCTTTCCAGGTACCGGATACGACTCGCGGGACGATGACGCGTATCCGGTCGTCGGCGCGTCGTGGAGACGGGTCTTCCTCCAGCCCGTGAGCCTCGGATCCCGCCCGGAGACGGAGGGTCTGCGATGGCTGAGGCGAGGATGATACGTGCTCGCACGCCCGCTCGGAAGACCCGGGCGCCTGCTCCCGCACCTGCCTATCGTGACGGCATGAGGAGCATCATGACGAGCACCACGGATGCCGTGGTCGACATCGCGAAGCCGGTGGCCGAGGTGTACCGCCGCTGGGCCGATCTCGAGGAGCTGCCTGAGATCCTCCCCAGCGTCGAGCGGGTCGAGCGGATCGACGACAGGCTCACCCACTGGGACACGCGCGTCGCCGGGCTGCGGCGTTCCTTCTACGCCGTCACCGTCGAAGACGTCCCCAACGAGCGGATCAGCTGGGAGAGCGACGCGGGCAAGCAGCACAACGGCAGCGTGACGTTCACGCCGCTCGGCCCCGCACGCACCCGGCTCGTGCTCCGGATGTCGTGGGTGCCGGAGTCGTTCCTCGAGCGCGCCGGCGCGCGTCTCGGGGTCGACCAGGAGATCGCGGAGCGCGATCTCAGCCGATTCAAGCGGTGCGTGGAGGACGCGGGAACGGCTGAGCCTCCGCCCGTCCCGCTGATCTGACCCGTCCACCGACCCCGAGAGGAGGAAGCCATGTCGCTTCCCGAGATCCATCTGCTGCCCGAGGTCCACCACTGGTGGCCCCATCTGTCCGCACGCTCGAAGAAGCTGCTCGAGGATCGCGAGGACGGATCAGTGCCGGACGAGGTGCGCGAGGAGATCGAGCGCATCGTCGGCTCCGACGTCGATCGCTCCGCGCAGCTCAGCGACGGCGACCGCACGTTCATCCGCACGCAGCGGGAGATCGTGGACTAGGCGCCGCTCTCCGGGCGCGGAGGGGCGGCGCCGTCCTCGACGGTCGCGCCCCTCTGCCGCCCCTCGGCTGCTCCCTCCTCGCCCTCCGGCTCGTACTCCGGTCGCGGATCCTGCACGGGCTGATCCGAGAACTCGCCGCCCTCACGTCCCCCGAAAGGGCGGCCGTGGTCGGCGTACTCGTCGCGCACGAACACGAACCTCCAGGGCCCGGCGGTGAAACGCGCGCCGGTGTGCAGCGCCTCCACGTCCCGCCGCTCCTCCTCCGCCGCCTTCTCGAGGTTGGCGCTGGTCTCGCCCGGCCCGAGCATGGACAGGTCGTAGTCGTCGTGACGGTCGTGGCGGATGATCGCGTGCACCGGCTGCAGCCCGGCGAGGCGCACCTGGCAGTCGGGCCCGGACCCGATCCGGGTCTCCTCGTCGACCAGGTGGTGCACGAAGCGGTGCTCCTGATCGGAGGTGACGAGCAGATGCGGACGGCCCGCACCCCATTCCGCGTGCGTGGTGAGGTCGGGTCGCTGGGCGTCGGTCATGGCGGCTCCTTCGAGAGGGGGGCGGGCGTAGGGGTTCCGGCGCGGTCTGCGGTCAGAGGTGCTTGCCGCCGGTGACGGCGAGGATCCCGCCGGAGACGTAGGACGCGTCCTCCGAGGCGAGGAAGACGTATGCCCCGGCGAGTTCGGCCGGTTGTCCGGCCCGGCCGAGCGGGGTGTCCTCGCCGAACTTCGGCAGCTTCTTGGGCCAGCCGGTGGCCGGGATGAGGGGGGTCCAAATCGGACCGGGGGCGATCCCGTTGACCCGGATCCCGTGCGGTCCCTGCTGCTCGGCGAGCATCTGCACGAAGGCGACGAGGGCCGCCTTCGTGAGCGCGTAGTCCAGCAGGCCGGGCGAGGGGTTGTACGCCTGGATCGAGGTGGTGACGAGGATCGACGAGCCGGGCGGGAGGTGCGGCACCGCGGCGCGGGTGATCAGGAACGGCGCGTACAGGTTGGTGCGCATCACCCGGTCGAACTCCTCCTCGGGGATCGTGTCGACCTCGTCCCGTGCGCGCTGGTAGCCCGCGTTCAGGACGAGCAGGTCCAGGCCGCCGAGGCTCTCCGCGGCGTCGGCGACGAGATCGTCGCACTGCTGCTCATCCGTGATGTCGCCGGGCAGCAGCACGGCGTTCGCGCCGGCGTCGCGGACCCAGCGCGCGGTCTCCTCGGCGTCCGCCTGCTCCTCGGGCAGATAGCTGATCGCGACATCGGCGCCCTCCCGGGCGAAGGCGATCGCGACCGCGCGGCCGATTCCGGAGTCTCCTCCGGTGATCAGCGCATGGCGGTCGGGGAGGCGTCCGGAGCCGCGATAGCTGTTCTCGCCGTGGTCCGGTCTGGGATCCGTCTCGGAGAGCAGGCCCGGCTGGTCGGTGTGCGGGTCCGGCGGGTCCGGTAGAGGCGGGTACTTGGTGCGCGGATCGGTCATCTCATAGCTCATGACGGCACGCTATGGCGTGCTCGCCGGCTCGGAAGAGGGGGTTGACGTCTCTCCCGACACCCTTTAGGCGTGTCGGATCCGGCTCGGCCGGATCATGTCAGGCCCGCCGTCCTGTCTCAGGACCCGGCCCGTCCTGTCTCAGGACCCGGCCTGCTTCGGCATCAGCACACCGCCGCCGGCGCCCGCGTGCGCGACGCCTCTGCTCTGCCCGGCGATCGTGCAGTGCGTGGTCTGCAGCACGATGAGGCCGTCCCGGAGCACGAACGTGTCGGCGCCGTCGCCGACGTGGGTGCTCGCGTTGTCCGCGGTCCACTCCAGGTACGCGTAGCCGCCTTCGGTCACCATCAGGGTGCACGCGAGGGTGGCGTCGCCGACCAGCCTGCCGAGCTCCTCCGAGCTCTCCCGCACACCCTGCAGACCGCGGTACACGCCGGATCCGGTGAGCCGCACCACCTCCGGGGAGTAGTTGCGCAGATCTCCGTCGAGGTCGCCCTCGAGGCGCCGGGACAGGTGGTCTTCGATCACTTCCCTGGTGGTGCGCATGCCGGCCTCCGATCACTGTCATCCTGCTCCGCGGAGCGGATCCGATCAAGACGGTCGACACGGCTGGCACCGCCGTATGCACCGCCCGGCGCGAGTGTCAAGGGGAGTGACGGGAGGGCGGCAGCGGCGCAGAGTGAGTCAAATCGAATGGAGTGACATGTCCATGCTCGCACCTGCACGTTTCGAACTCCGCCGCCTCACTGAAGAGGAATGGCTCATCCTCGACCATCGGTTCGATCGGTCGGACGTGCGGCACACGGTCGCCTGTGTCAGCCGGCTCGATGACGACCGGGTCGACGTGGTCTGGTTGCGGTCAGTGGCGACCGCCCGTCACTATGCGACCGCCGCCGACGTCCTGGAGGCGGTGCAGCACATGCACGACCTCGAGCCCGCACCCGAGGAGAAGCGTCCCCGGTGAAGCGTGACGGGCGCCCCNCACGCCGCCTGCGCACCGCCGCGGCTCAGTCCGCCGCGGGATCGACGGCGTCGGGCTCGATCACCTCGGGCTCGGCCGCTTCGGAGACCGCCGGCATCGCTGCGGTGTGGCCCTCGTGCGCGTAGTCCGGACGCGGAGGCTGGCGGCGCTGATGCTCGCCCTCGCCGCCGAGACGGCCGCCGAAGGGCCGGCCGTGGTCGGCGTACTCGTCGCGCACGAACACGAACCGCCAGTCGCCCGCCGTGAACCGCGCACCGGTGTGCAGAGGTTCGACGGCGCGGCCCTCCTCTTCCGCAGCCTTCTCGAGATTCGCGCTCGTCTCACCGGGGCCGATCAGCTCGAGGTCGTACTCGTCGAGGCCGTCGTGCCGGATGATGGCGTGCACGGGCGCGATCCCCGGCAGGCTGACCTCGCAGTCGGGAGAGGATCCGATGCGCGTCTCGTCGTCGGCGAGCTCGTGCACCAGACGCGTCTCCTCCGAGCTGATCAGCAGCCGGGGATGGCCCGAGCCCCACTCGGCGTGCGTGGTGGTGCCCTCGGGCTGCACTCGCGTGTTCATGATCGTTCCTCCTTCCGAACTCTCGCGGATGCCCGCCGAGTCCGGTCCGAGGAGCCCGGCCGGGCGTCAGGGACAGGTGCCGGGAGAATACCGCATATCGTGATGGTAACCCCGTGCGGAGCGCCGGTCGCCGGTTCCGGAGAATTGCCCCCGGAGGCGCGAAAGCTACCTTCCCGCGCCGTTCTTGGCAAGGGCGGTGCGGCCCGGCCGTCCAGCTCCTATCGTCGGCCCTGCCCGCCGGTCCCGGCGGTCGCCGCAGGCACACACGAGGGAGCCTCATGAGCACCGACACGCAGAGCAAGAGCACGACCAAGAGCAAGGGCGCCACCAAGAGCGCGAGCGCCACCAGGAACCGCCGCACGTCCGGGCGCGCGACCGGAGCGCAGCGCACCCCGGAGGAGAACGCGGAGAAGGGGTTCGCGGCGTCCCAGCAGCTCACCGAATGCCTGCAGCGGGTGCTCATCGACCTCATCGAACTGGCGCTCCAGGGCAAGCAGGTGCACTGGAACGTCGTCGGGAAGAACTTCCGCGACACGCACCTCCAGCTCGACGAGATCATCGCCGCCGCGCGCACGTTCGCAGACACCGTGGCCGAGAGGATGCGCGCTCTGCACGCCCTGCCCGACGGTCGCAGCGACGTGGTCGCCGAGACCACCACGCTGCCCGAAGCGCCGCACGGCGAGGTCGCGACGACCGACGCGATCGATCTGATGACCGAGCGCCTGGATGCGGTGGCCGCGACCTGCCGTGAGGTGCACGACCGGGTCGACGAGGAGGATCCGACGAGCGCGGACATCCTGCACGCCATCCTCGAGCGGATCGAACAGCTCTCCTGGATGGTCAGCGCGGAGAACCGCACTCCGTCGGGAAGCTGACGGATCCGCCGGGTCCTCCTGCAAGGGCTTATGGTCAGCAGTATGGGAATCCTCTACTACGGCAGCTCCGAACACGCGATCGAGATCGACGATCTCGCACTGGCCCACCTGAAGGTCGTGATCGCCACGAAGCTCCGCAGGAACGAGAGCTTCACGCTGTCCTGGCGGCACGACGTGGGGCAGCCGAAGGGGCGGTCGACGATCTGGCTGCACCCCTCGATCCCGCTCCGGTTCGAGTTCAACGAGCCGAACCCGCCCGAGCTCGACCCGAGGCGGATCCAGGAGTACGCGAACTCCGCGAACACCTCGGGAGGCATCCTCATCCCGGATGAGCACATCCTCGGCGCGGTCTGACCGGCGCGATCCGCGGAGTCCGCTGCGCGGAGGTCCGCGGATGCCCGCCGTTCACTCCTCGAGGAGAGCCTCGAACTCGGCCATGACGTCCGCGCGGTAGGCGTCCACGTCCAGCCGCGCCGGCGGCACCTCGCCGTCCAGGAACGCGGTCATGCCGTCCGCAAGGGCTTCGTCGTCCTGCTCGACGATCCGGATGGATCCCTTCGGAAGCGCGCCGAAGACGGATCCGAACGAGGTCGACACGATGGGCATCTCGCAGATGGCCGCCTCGATGAGCACCATCGGCTGGCCCTCGTAGAGACTGGACAGCACGAAGCAGTCGGAGGCCGCGAGCAGGGCATAGGGATTGCGTTGCGCTCCGGTCAGGAACACCACGTCCTCCGCGCCCGCGGCGGCGATCTGCCGCTGCAGGTCCGCCCGCAGCGGCCCGCCGCCGACGATCAGCAGTCGAGCCTCCGGGTGCGCCGCGTGCACGCGCAGGAACGCGCGGATCAGGCGTGCGTGGTTCTTCTCGGGGGAGAGCCGGCCCACCGTGATGAACCAGCGCAGGTCGCCCTCGTCCTCCTGCAGGGCCTCGAACCAGGCTGGACGGGGCTCCTCGGGGTCGGTGCCGTCGAGCAGCTCGGCGAGCGGACGACGCATGCCCCGGGTGACATGCTCGACGTCCGGGAAGTTGCGCACCGTGCGGAAGCGGTCCGCGGGCGCGTACGCCGCGAGCTCGATCCGGTTGAGCTCGGTGAGCTGGTGCGACACCGAGACCAGCTGGTCGTACTCGGAGTACATCGCGAACACGGCGCCGAGATTGCGCTTCATGCGCGCCTTGCCGTTCACGGTGCGCTCCCGGTCGGCGGCCATCTCGTTGTGCATCCACACCGCGCGCGTCACGGGACGGCCGTCGGCGGCGGCGGGCGCGTGCAGCAGCAGGCTCGTCCAGAGCGGTCCGTAGCCGCTGAAGTCCGCCACCCAGTCGAAACGGGCGTCGCCGAACACGCGGGTCCACTCCGCGCGCCACAGGTTCTCGTGCCAGGGCTCGACCCCGGGCTGCCGGGGGGATCCGCGCCAGTCGTCGATGCGGCGGCGCAGGTGCACGGCCTTGGAGCCGTTCATCCCGCCGATCCGGAACACCTGCCGCACCTCGGCGGGGATGCGGGCCTGGGTCAGCGGATCCGTGGACGCGCCGCGCTTGGGCAGCAGCGCCGTGACGTCGTACTCGGTGTGGTCCAGGGCGCCCAGCAGGTTCAGCGCCGAGGTGGTGATGCCGTTCGGCTTCATGCCGCCGAGATACACGAGCAGGCGCTTGCGGCCGTCACGCGCGGTGGGTCGCGCGCGGCGGCCCTCGCGCCGGCCGCCGAACACGATGTCGACCACGCGTGCGGTGACCTCGCCGTCCTCGAACGGGGCGAAGCGCTCCACCCAGTCGGCGTAGCGGGGGTGCGCATCAACGCCCTCCGCGAGCAGCCCGCGCAGCGCCCGTCCGGTCTCTGCAGCATCGGCCGAGACGGGCCCGGGCAGGGTGTCCAACGGCATGTAGGTGCCGCGGCCCTCCGCGTACAGGTCGGCGTCGGGCGTGAAGAACGCCACGGGACGCCCGGTCGCGAGGTAGTCGAAGAAGATCGACGAGTAGTCGGTGACGAGCCCGGCCGCGGCTCCCAGCAACACGTTGGCCGGGATCGTGTTCGGGGCGAGGGTGCGGGCGAGCTCGGGCCGCCCTGCGGCGTGCGCGTGCACGATCTGGTGCGTCTTCAGCACCACGACGCGGTCGTCGCCGAGGCCCTCCTGCAGGGCGGCGAGCTGGGCGGCCAGCTCGTCGATGTTGTCCTCGGGGTCGTCGAACGAGGATCCGCGCCAGGTCGGCGCGAACAGCACGATCGGCTTGCCGTCGAGCACGACGCCGTTCTCCTCGAGCTCGGCGCGGACGGCCGCCTCGGCGGCGGCGTCGAGGCGCTGCCGGTCGATGCGCGGATAGCCCTCCTCGATGATCGTGCCGGGGTACACGTTGGTCAGACGGTAGGCGCTCTCGTACATCGTCTCGGCCATGAACGGGTTCGCCGCGAGGAGGTAGTCCGACATCAGGAAGTTGCGCAGCGTGTTCGCCGACTGCACGGCGCCCGCCGGCATGTCGAAGCCCATCAGCTTCAGCGGAGTGCCGTGCCAGGTGTTGAGATACACCTGGCCCGGCCTCTTGCCGAACCAGGTCGGGAAGGTCGCGTTGTTGACCAGCCAGCCGCTGACGGCCAGCGCCTGGCGATACGAGGCGGATCCGCGGCGCACGAACGAGACCCGCGGATGCCCCGCGAACTCGGCGCGGAACCGCGCGATCGCGGCGTCGTCGGCGATCACCCAGACGTGCCGCAGCTGAGCGTAGGTCGGGTCGTCCAGCAGATGGCGGAAGATCGCCTCGGGGTTGCACAGCACGCCGTTGCCGGCGAACGACTCGTACAGGACCTGATCGGAGCGCACGGGGCGGGATCGCCAGAACGCGATCCGCTCGGCTTCGACAGCGCGCTTCAGACGACGGGCGCCGGTCCGCAGACGCCGTACGGAGGAGGGGAGTGACACCGACCCAGGATATTCGCCTGCTCCCGTGGGAACGCTCGGAGAACATTCGGCGACCGGGAGACGACGGATTCCGCATCCTCCCGTCGTCCTCTCGCGAGGTGCGGAGCGTCCGGAAAGGGACCTGAGAGCGGACCGCAAGTCGCGGCCGTTACGCTCGTGACCTGTGACATCCTCTGCCGTCCGCGCCGCCTCGGAGCGTCCTGACCGCGTGTCGGACGCCGGGGATCGGACGGCGGATCCGCGACGGCTGGCACTCTGGACCGCGGTGCTGGGACTGCTGGGGGTCGCCGCCAGCGCCGCCGGATCCTGGATCCCGTCGCTGTGGGGCGATGAGGCGGCCAGCCTGATGTCGGCCACCCGGCCGCTGCCCACCCTGTGGCACATGCTGGGCTATGTCGACGCCGTGCACGGCCTGTACTACCTCGGCCTGCACGCGTGGATCGACGTGTTCGGGCCCAGCGCGTTCTCGATCCGGTTCCCGTCCGCACTCGCCATCGGGGTGTGCACGGCCGCGGTGGTCTGGCTCTGCGGACGGTTCGGGACGACCCGGTTCGCGGTCCTCGCCGGCGTGTTCGCGGCGACCCTGCCCCGGCTGATCTTCGCGGGGGAGGAGGCCCGTTCGTACGCCATCGGTGCGGCGCTCGCGTGCGTGCTGATCGTGATCCTGGTCGAGATCGCGCTCCGCCGCGGGCGGACGACCGGGAGGTGGATCGCCTACGCCGCGGTGCTGGCGTTCGGCACCTGGCTGTTCCTCTACTTCGCACTCATGGTGCCGGCGCTCGCCGTGATCGTGCTGTGCGCACCGCCGCTGCGGCGGCGCTGGAAGGCGTGGGCGGTCGGCACGGGGGTGGCGCTGCTGCTCGCCTCGCCGCTGGCCTGGTTCGGGTTCCTGCAGCGGCGCCAGATCGCGTTCCTCGCGGTGCGCGAGTCGGTCACGCCCAAGGTCGTGCTCTCCGACATGTGGTTCCAGGAGTGGTGGTTCGCGGTGATCGCCTGGGTGCCGATCCTCGTGGCCGCGGTGCTCTTCGCCGTCGAGGCGGTGCGGGCCCGTCGCGCCGGCAGCCCGATCGGGCTGCGGCTGGAGACCGTGGCGCTCGCGTGGATGCTGATCCCGATGGGGCTGCTCATCGCCGCGATCCCGTTCGTGGCCGGATACACCGCCCGGTACGGCACGTTCTCCGCGCCCGCGGTCGCGATCATGATGGCGCTCGGCGTGCGCCGGCTGGCGCGGCTGGCGCGCTGGCGCCGGGCCGCCGCGGTCCTGACGGCGGCGGTGCTCGTCGCCGCGATCCCGGTCGCGATCTCGCAGCGCGGGCCCTACTCGAAGAACCAGTCCGACTGGAACGACATCTCCGCGTTCATCCACGACAACGCGCGTCCCGGCGACGGCATCGTGTTCGACGACGGGGCCCGCCCCTCGCAGCGCACGCGGCTTGCCAAGGCCACGGATCCCGCCGCCTACCGCGACGTGACCGATCTGCTGCTGAAGACGCCGTTCCAGAAGTCGTACACCTGGTACGACCAGACCTACTCGATCCCGCACGCCGCCGAGCTGGGCCGGTTCGACGGCGTGACCCGGGTGTGGGTCGTCGAACTGAGCTTCGAGGGCGTGGAAGACACCTGGGGACTCCGCGACCTGAACGGCCTCGGCTTCCACCAGACCCGCCGCGTCGACGGCGCCGGCAGCGTGATCTACCTCTACGAGCGGACGGCGACCGGCGCCCGCTGAGCGAGGTGCGCGACCTCGCCGGCGATCACGGTCCGGACGACGCCGGCCGTCAGGAAGGCCACAGGGCCGTCCCGGAACGGATCCGCGTCGAGGATCGCGAAGTCGGCCGAGGCTCCCTCACGGAGCACGCCCAGCTCGCCGTCCCAGCGGGTGGCGTACGCGGCATCGCGCGTCGCCCGCCGCACCGCGTCGGCGATCGCCATGGCGTTGCCCGGCACGTTCGCGGGCAGCGTCTGGTCGAACGCCGAGCGCCTGGTCGAGGCGATGAACAGGTTCGGCAGCGGATCGTACGGGGCGGTCGGCGCGTCGGTGCCGAGCGCGAGGGTGGCGCCGGCTTCGGCGAGCTCGCCCCAGGGATAGCCGCGCTCGACGCGCTCGTCGCCCAGTCTCGCCCGCCAGTTCTCCTGGATCGCGGGATCGCAGTGCACGGGCTGCACCGAGGCGATCACCCCGAGCCGGGCGAGGCGCAGAGGCGTGGCGGCGTCCACCGTCTCCAGGTGCTCGATCCGGTGCCGCCGGTCGGCCCGGGGGCCGTTCGCGGCGACCGCGGCCTCGAGCGCGTCCAGGGCGAGCGCCGAGGCGGCATCCCCGATCGCGTGCATCGCCACCTGGAGGCCGGCCGCGTCGGCGGCGGTGACCACGGCGCTGAGCGAGGGGAGGTCCCAGAGCGCCTCCGGCTGGGATCCGTCCGCGAACGGGGCGCGCATGGCCGCCGTGCAGCTGTCGATCACGCCGTCCACGAACAGCTTGATCCCCGCAATCCGCAGCCACGACCCGTCGTGCTGCTGCGCGAGCTCGATCGCGCGGTCGACTGCGGCCCGATCGCCCTCGGCGGTCCCGGTGCGGTAGACGGCCCAGTGCGCGGCGACCCGCATCGGCAGGCGCCCGCCGTGGCGCTCCTGGACGGCGACGAGCGCGCGCAGATCCGGCTCGGTCATCGCCATGTCGACGGCCGCCGTGACGCCCGCGGCGACGTACGAGGCGAACGCCGCCTCGAGCTGGGCCTCGCGCGTCGCATCCGAGGTGAGCGCGTCGAGGCGCTCGCGGAGCAGCCCGAACACCGCGTTCTCCAGGAGCATGCCGGTCGCGACGCCGGCCGCGTCGCGCTCGATCGTGCCGCCGAGAGGATCCGGGGTGGCGTCGTCGATGCCGAGCTCGGCGAGCGCGGCCGTGTTGACCCAGGCGGAGTGGTGGTCGTTCGCGGTGAGGTAGACGGGGCGGTCGGCGACCACGGCGTCGATCAGGTCACGGTGCGGCGCGCGTCCGCCGAGCGACGAGAACAGCCAGCTGCGCCCCATGATCCGCTCCGCGTGCGGAGCCGCGGATGCGGCGGCCGCGATCCTGCGCTGGAGCTCGGCCAGATCCGGTGCATCCTGCAGGTCGACCTGCTCGAGGGACTCGCCCAGGCTGACGAGGTGCGTGTGCGCGTCCACGATCCCGGGGATCACCAGCGCGCCCTCCAGCTCCACGACCTCGTCGGCGTCGAGCGCGTCGGCCGTGCCGGTGTCGCCGATGTACCGGATCCGCGTGCCCTCGACGATCAGCGACTGCGCCCACGGCTCGGTGCCGGAGGTGAAGATCGCGCCGCCGCGGTAGTGCACGGTTCTCGTGTCGGTCATGTCGTCTGGTCCGTTCTGGGTCATGCGGGATGCGGTCTGGGATGCGGGGGTGCGGACGGTTACAGGGAGGCCTGCGAGCGCCGTGAGGAGCGGACCATGAGGAGGTAGATCACGAACGGCACCACGAGGCCGACCGGCACCGACAGGTCGATCCCGGACATGGCGTTCGCGATGGGTCCCACGAACACGAGCGTCGCGCTGCACATCAGCGAGGCGACCACCCCGGCCAGCACCGCCACGGCTCCGGCGATGTGCACGCCTCCGGAGAACCAGAACCGGCTGCCCCGCGAGTCGTCGGCGAGGGCAGGACCGTCGTAGCGGTTGCGACGCCACAGCATGTCGGCGAGGTAGACGCCCATGATCGGCGCGAGGATCGTGACGGCGAGCTGCAGCGCGCTGGAGACGCTGTCCAGGAAGTTCCACACCAGCAGGGCGAACAGCGTCATCAGCACGCCGACCGTGCCGTCCAGCAGCACGGTGCGCGAGCGGGGGAGCTTGATCCCGACCGCCTGCAGGGCGAGACCCGAGCTGTACGCGGTCATCGCGTTGTTCGCGATCGTGCCGACGATCACCGAGATCAGGAAGATCGGTGCGAACCAGCCCGGCAGGAACTTCTCCAGGCCGGCCTGCGGGTCGCTCATGTCGACCGCGCTCGCCGCGAGGGATCCGATGAAGGTCGCGACGATACCGGGGATCACCGCGCCGAGCGCGGTCCACAGCGCGACGTCGCGCACCCGGGTGCCGGCCGGCAGGTAGCGCGCGAAGTCGGCGCTGTTCGTGTAGGACAGCGGGCTTGAGGCGACCAGCGCGATGGCGGACGCCATCACAGCGACCAGTTCGATGCCGCCGAGCGGCTTGGCCGGGGCGAAGCCCCAGTGCGCGCCGCCGACCACGAAGAAGGCCATCACGACGAAGATCAGCGCCAGCACGATCGCCATGGGCTGGTAGAGCCGCATGATCAGGCCGTGCCCGTACACGCTGATGACCATCGTGGCCGCGGCGATCACGATCGCGCTGATCGCGATCGTCCAGCCGTTGCCGGGGATCCCCATCCGTCCGAGCAGGCCGACCAGCACCGTGGTCGCCGCAGCCCAGTTGATCGCGAGGTAGCAGACGCTGATCAGCCAGCCGGCGATCGCGACGTTGAACCGGTTGCCGGTGATGCCGTACATCGCGCGAGTGATGACCTCGCTCGGGGCGCCGGCGGCCGGGCCCGATCCGGCGACGATGCCGGTGATGATGGCGAACAGGTTGCCGATCACGATCGCGGCGAGGGCCTGCCACAGGTTCAGGCCCATCAGCATGAGGGTCGCGCCGATGACGACCGCGAGGAAGTTCACGTTCGGGGCGGCCCACACCGCGAACAAGTCCCTGGCGCGTCCGTGCCGTTCCGCGTCGGGGATGTAGTCGATGCCGTGCGTCTCGACGCGGACGGGGCTGTCCGTCGGCACGGGATGGGTCAGTGCGGGTGCCTCAGCGGCGGGGATGACATCGGGAGGTGTCGCCTGTGACATGGGTTCTCCAGGTTGGTGCGAAGTGTCGGGTGCGGCGCGACGTCCTTGTTCGCGCTGAAACGCCACGCTAGATACCCAAAACGATTTGGACAAGCCCGATCCGCAGATATCATCGGGCCATGCGCCGACAGCGATCCACGATCCGCGATGTGGCGCGCCGCGCGGGCGTCTCTGCGACGACGGTGTCGCACACGTTCTCGGGCAACGGGGTCGTGAACCCGGCGACCCAGGCGCGCGTGCGTGCCGCGGCATCGGAGCTCGGCTACCACCCCGACGTGGTGGCGAGCGGACTGCGCCGCAGCCGTCTCGGCGTGATCGGTCTCGTGCTGCGTCCTGCGGTCGGGCCGGAGCCGCAGGAGCTGGCGGACGTCGACTACTTCCCTCGGTTCGCGGGGGCCGCAGCGCTGACGTCGCTGGGGCACGGATACGCGCTCATGCTGGTCGCAGACCCCACGGTGCCCGGCGCCCCGGTCACCGCCTACGCCTGCGACGGGATCGTGGTCACGGATCCGGTCGCCGACGACCCGCTGGTCGCGGCGCTGCGCAGGAGCCGGACGCCGTACACGCTCGTGGGAGCCGATCCCGGTGACCCGATGGATCCGCACGTCGTCGGCATCGCGACGGGCGTGATCACCGAGCGGGTGCTGGATCACCTCGCCCTGGCGGGGACGACCCGGCCGGCGCTGATCGTCGGGCTCGACGCGATCGAGTGGAACATCGCCACCGAACAGCGCTATCGGGAGCGGATGCATGACGCGGGGATGCCGGAGATCGTGCTGCGGGTGCCGGAGCGGGCGGGACCTGTCGAGGTGGGACGGGTGGCGGACGAGCTGATGGCGCTGCCGGAGCGCCCGGACGGCGTGTACTGCCTGACCAGCGATCATGCCCGCGGCGTCGTGGACCGCCTGGGCGAACTCGGGATGCGGGTGCCCGAGGACGTCGTCGTGGTGTGCGGATCCGACGCCGAGTGCCTGCGCGCGCTGGCGCCCACGATCACGGCCGTCGATCTGCAGCCTGAGGCACTCGGACGCCAGGCCGCCGCAGCGCTGCTGCGCCAGCTCGAGCCCGGGCTGACGATCGAGGTGCCGGATCCCGATCACGGCGCGATCGTCGTGCGCGAGTCGAGCCGGCGCGGCGAGCTCCTCGGGAGCGCCGCACCCGGTGAGAAACCACTTCCAGCATGAGACCGGCCCGCAGGCGTGGTGTCTCATGCTGAATGTGGTTTCTCGCCGGGATCCCGGACGACGCCGGGCTCCGGGACGCCGGGCTCCGGGACGCCGGGCCCCGGGACGACGGGCCTGCCGGCCGGGCTTACAGCTCCGGGACGACGCGGATCGCGCCCTTGTCGGCGGACTGGGCGAAGTGCGCGTAGGCGCGCAGCGCGGGGCTGACCTCGCGGACGCGGTTGCGCGGCCGGTAGCCGCCGTTCGCCTCGAGGTGCTCGCGGCGGCGCTCCAGCTCCTCCCACGGCACGTCGAGCTCGAGCTTGCGGGTGGGGATGTCGATCGAGATGATGTCGCCGTCCTCGACGAGCGCGATCACGCCGCCGGCCGCCGCCTCGGGGGAGACGTGGCCGATCGACAGGCCCGAGGTGCCGCCGGAGAAGCGGCCGTCGGTGACCAGCGCGCAGGCCTTGCCCAGGCCGCGCCCCTTGAGGAACGACGTCGGGTAGAGCATCTCCTGCATGCCGGGACCGCCCTTGGGGCCCTCGTAGCGGATGACGACGACGTCGCCCTCCTTGACCTGCTTGTTCAGGATCTTCTCGACCGCCTCGTCCTGCGACTCGCACACGACGGCGGGGCCGGAGAACGTCCAGATCGACTCGTCCACGCCCGCGGTCTTCACGACCGCGCCGTTCTCGGCGATGTTGCCGTGCAGCACGCCCAGCCCGCCGTCCTTCGAGTACGCGTGCGCCACGTCGCGGATGCAGCCGCCCTCGGCGTCGGTGTCCAGCGAGGCCCAGCGCTCGGACTGCGAGAACGCGGTGGCCGAGCGGCGGCCGCCGGGCGCCGCGTGCCACAGGTCCTCGGACACGTCGGAGGCGGATCCGCTGCGGATGTCCCACTCGTCCAGCCACTCGCCGAGCGTCGCGGCGTGCACGGTGTGCACCGAGTCGTCGAGCAGCCCGCCACGGCGCAGCTCGCCGAGCAGCGCGGGGATGCCGCCGGCGCGGTGCACGTCCTCCATGTAGTACGTCTTGCCCCCGGCGGAGTTCGGGGCGACCTTCGCGAGGCACGGCACGCGTCGGGAGATCGCGTCGATCTCGGCGAGCCCGAAGTCGACCCCCGCCTCGTGCGCGGCGGCGAGCAGGTGCAGGATCGTGTTCGTGGATCCGCCCATCGCGATGTCCAGCGCCATCGCGTTGCCGAACGCGGCGTGGGTCGCGATGCTCTTCGGCAGCACGCTCTCGTCGTCGCCGTCGTAGTAGCGCTTGGCGATGTCGACGACCAGGGAACCGGCCTTCTCGTACAGCGCACGGCGGGCCGTGTGCGTCGCGAGCACCGAGCCGTTGCCGGGCAGGGAGAGGCCGATCGCCTCGGTGAGGCAGTTCATCGAGTTCGCGGTGAACATGCCGGAGCAGGATCCGCAGGTCGGGCAGGCCGACTCCTCGATGCGCAGGATGTCGGCGTCGGAGATCTTCTCGTTCACGGCGTCGCTGATCGCGTCGACGAGGTCGAGGGAGCGCACGGTGCCGTCGACCAGAGTCGCCCGGCCCGCCTCCATCGGGCCGCCGGAGACGAACACCGTGGGGATGTTCAGGCGGAGCGCGGCGAGCAGCATGCCGGGCGTGATCTTGTCGCAGTTCGAGATGCAGACCAGGGCGTCGGCGCAGTGCGCGTTGACCATGTACTCGACCGAGTCGGCGATGAGGTCGCGGGAGGGCAGCGAGTAGAGCATGCCGCCGTGGCCCATCGCGATGCCGTCGTCGACGGCGATCGTGTTGAACTCGCGCGGGATGCCGCCGGCCTCGTTGATCGCCTCGGACACGATGCGGCCGACCGGGGCGAGGTGGGTGTGGCCGGGGACGAACTCGGTGAACGAGTTCGCGACCGCGATGATGGGCTTGCGGCCGAGGTCCGCGCCGTTCACGCCGGCGGCGCGGAAGAGGGCGCGGGCGCCGGCCATGTTGCGTCCGTGGGTGACCGTGCGAGAGCGATAAGCGACCATGGTGACCATTGTGGACCCGTCCCGGGATTCTGCCGAGCCCGGGCGCGAGGAGGGTTTGTACTAGTACTCCGGGTACTGTGTGAGAGTGATCCGTCCGCGCACCCCCCGGCGTGAGCAGCTGGGGGAGTTCCTCGCCTCCCGCCGCCGCGCGGCCAGCCGGTCCGCACTCGGCCTTCCGCTCGCTGCGCGGCGGGGCGACATCGGGCTCAGCCGCGAGGAGGTGGCCGCGCTCGCCGGGGTCAGCGCGAGCTGGTTCACCTGGCTCGAGCAGGGCCGCGACATCGGCGTCTCCCGGCAGGTGCTGGGAGCCGTCGCGCGCGTCCTGCAGCTCAGCCCCGCCGAGACCGACTACGTCGTGCGGCTCGCCGGTCCCGCGGAGGACGCCGCGGCGGAGGAGACGGAACGGATCCCGGATCACCTGCAGCGGCTCGTCGACGCGCTCGACTTCCCGGCGTTCGTGGTCGCCAGCGACTGGGCGATCGTCGGCTGGAACGAGCCGTACTCCCGGCTGTACGCGCCCATCGACACCGTGGATCCGGCCGACCGGAACCTGCTCTGGCTCATCTACACGGACCCGCGGCTGCGCCGGATGCTGCCGGACTGGGACCAGGAGAGCCGCCGCTTCCTCGCCGAGTTCCGCGCCGAGTCGGGCGTGCGGCTGAGCTCGGACCGGCACCGCGCGCTGATCGGGCGGCTGCTCGCGGCGAGCGAGGACTTCCGGATCCAGTGGGCCGAGCACGCGGTCGAGCGCTTCGCGTCCCGGCAGCGCGAGTTCGTGCACCCGTCCGACGGACCGCTCGTGTTCGAGCACCACAGCCTCGTGCCGGCCGACGCACCCGGGCTGACCGTCGTGATGTACGTCCCGGTCTGAGCTCTCCCGTCCCCGAGCGAGCGGGGCGAGCGGGGCGCGACGATGGGTTGCGCGGCTCAGGGACGCTCGAGGTGCAGCACCGTGGTCACGTTGACGCGGTGGCGGGCCACGATCCGGTAGCCGAGGGACTGCAGGTGCGCGACGTCGGGGGAGCGCTCGGGATCCGGACCCCGCTCGAGCACCCAGACGCGGCCGCCGAGGTCCGCGGCGGTGAGCGTGCTGTTCGGGCGTGTGCGGTCCCAGAGGCCGGCGCGAACGCGGAAGGGCGTGATCAGGGCGGGATCGCGCAGACCCGAGACGTCCGTCGGATACACGCCGGCGATCAGCCGCGGCTTCTCCGAGTCCTTGGGGCGCTCGTCGTAGACGACCGCGTCGCCGGCCCGCGCGTGCCCGTGCAGATAGGCGGCGGCCTCGCGCCAGTCGCTGCCGTCCTTCGCGAAGGGTTCCCGCTGGACCACCAGGTTCGGGACGAACGCGGCGAGCACGACCGCGAGCAGGACCGCGCCGGCGGTCGTCGCGGCCACGGGGACGCGGCCGGCGGCCCAGCGGGCCGCGGAGAGCACGCCGCCCGCGACGAGGATCGCCGCCGCGGGCGTGCAGAACGACAGATAGCGGACGGTGTACATCGGCGCGATCAGCACGCTGCCGAGCAGCACGGCGGCGGTCGGCAGCACCAGCCACAGCAGGCAGAGCGTCGCCAACCGCACCCGATCCGGGTCCCGGGGGCGGGGACGGAACACGGCGACCAGCCCCACGACGATGAGCGTCCAGCAGACGATCGCGGTCGCCGGGTCGAACCACTGCAGCGCGAGCACGTCGAGCGGGGTGAGGTAGTCCCGGTCGGCGAGGAAGCCGATCTGGTTCCGCTCGGAGGCGGCCAGCCGCACGATGGGGGCGGCGAGCACGACGCCGAGAGCCGCCGAGGCCGCCCACCGCCGGAGCCGCCGCCGGTGGAAGAGGACGACCAGGACCGCGTGCACGACGAGCAGCAGGGCGAGGTAGAGGAAGACGTAGATCCCCACGGCGATGCCGACCGCGTAGGCCGCCCAGCCCCACCAGCTGCGGCGGCGGTCGAGCAGATCGATGAGCAGCACCGTCAGCCACACGGCGATCGCGGATCCGATCGCGTACGAGCGGCCCTCCGCCGCCATCACGGCGGTGCGCGGCAGCAGAGCCGCGATCAGCCCGGCCGCCAGTGCGAGCCGCGGCCCGCCGCAGCGCCCCGCGAGCACCGCCGTGCCCGCGGCCAGGAACCCGGCCGCGATCGCGCTCGGCAGCCGCACGGAGAACTCGCTCGCGCCGAACAGGCCGATCCAGATATGCAGGAACGCGTAATAGACCCCGTGCACGCCGTCGACGGTCTGCAGCATCCGCCACAGCTCAGGCCAGCTGCGCGTCGCCGACATCACGCTCGCCGCCTCGTCGCCCCAGAACGAGGGGATCCAGGATCCCAGCACGCCGAGCGCCGTCGCCGTCGCACCGGCGATCATCGCGATGCGTCCCAGGCGCGATCGGGAGGACGTGGGCACGGATCGAGACTGGCGTCCGCGGCTGTGAACAGGCTCCGCGGCGCGGTGCGCGGTCGTCACCGTGCGCCGTAGCCGAGGCGGCGCTGCAGCTGACGTGCGGTCTCGGAGACCTGGTCCGCGATCCGGTCGGCGTCGACCGGGGCCTCCTCCGACCAGGTGACGGCGACGGCGGCGACGGGCCAGCCGACGTGGTCGCGCACCGCGACGCCGATCGAGCGGAAGCCCGCGGTGATCTCGCCGTCCTCTCTCGCGAAGCCCTCGCGGCGCACATCCCGCAGCACCTCGCGCAGCTCGGCGGGCCGGCTCGGGCCCCGGCCGGTGCGCTCGGCGAAGGCCCGCGCGTCCGGGTAGAGCGCGCGCACCTGCTCGCGCGGCAGCGCGGCGAGCATCGCGCGGCCGGTCGCCGTGAGGTGCGCGGGCAGGCGCACCCCCACGTCGGTGATCAGCGCGGGGCGGCGCAGGGCGCGCTCCTCGACGATGTAGAGCACGTCGCGTCCGGTCATCACGGCGAGGTGCGCGCTCTCGCCGAGACGGTCCGCGAGCCCCGCGAGCAGCGGCCGGCCGAGGCGTGCGAGCGGCTCTTGACGCGCGTAGCCTCCCGCCAGCTCGAACGCGCTCGTGCCCAGCCCCCAGCGCCGCTCCTGCGGCAGATGGACGACGAACCCGTGCGCCTCGAGGGTCGCGAGCAGGTGGTAGACGCTCGATCGGGGGATCCCCAGCTCGCGTGCCAGCGCCGACGCGGCCACCGGGCCGGCGCGCCGGGCCAGGAACCGCAGGATCCGGAGCGTCTGGTCCGCCGCCGGGACCTGCGGACGGTCGTCGCGGGCGCCCGCAAGCACGGCGGCGCTCGACTCGGGGACCTCGCGCTCAGAGCTCATCCACTCAGGATCCCACGCCGGGTTCTCCGGAGCAGGAGCGCGGGCGCACGCCGTGCGGGACGGATCAGGCCGGCGATGCGAACCGGCCGGGGCGGAATGCGGAGAGCAGGGGCGACACGGATCCCGTGGCGATCTCGTCGGCCAGCAGCTCGCCCGCGATCAGGCCCTGGGTGGCCCCGCTGTGGCTGAACGCGACGTACAGGCCCGGGACCTCGTCGATCCGGCCGTACACCGGCTCGCCGTCTGCGGGGACGGGCTTGTAGCCGGATCCGATCCGCGCCAGCTGCAGGTGCGGGTGGCCGGCCAGCACGCGCCGCGCCTCGTCGAGCAGCCGCGTCACGACCGCGTCGGGGATGTGCAGGGATCCGTCCTCGCGGACCTCGATCGAGCGTTCCGACCAGCCGGAGTCCATGGCCAGGCCGCCGTCGACGGTGCGGCGGATCGCCACGTGCGGGGTGTTCAGCGTCGTGTCGAGGGCCGTGTCCACGGGAGCCGTGAAGGCGACGAACGCGGGGGGACTGGACGTGCCGATCTCGATGCCGAGCTCGGAGAGCTGACCGGGCACCGAGGGGCCGGTGGCGAGCAGCACCGCGTCGCCGCGCACCTCCTCGCCGCCGGCGGTGCGCACGCCGACCGCCCTGCCGTGCTCGACGATCGGACGCGAGGTGCCGGCGCGCTCGAGGACCGACCCGCCGCGGGAGACGACCTCCTCGGCGAGCAGCGCGATCACGGAGGGCAGGTCGACCCAGCCCTCGCCGGGGTTGAAGATCGCGCCCTCCTCGGCGACGGCGGCGGGATCCACGCCGGGCGCGACCTCGGCGATCCGGTCGCGGCCGACCCACTGCGCGTCGTAGCCGCGCTCGCGCTCGGTGGCGAACAGGTCGCGCAGCGATTCGCCGTCGGCCTCGTCGGCCCACATCAGCCCGCCCGTGAAGCGCAGGTACCGCGCCGCGTCGGCGTGGCGCGTGGCCCAGGTGCGCCAGCGGTCGATGCCCGCCATCCGGATCGCGAAGTACGGCGCCGGCCAGTTCCAGGCGGCGTTGAGCCAGGCCAGGGACCGGCCGGAGGCGCCGCTGGCGAGCGCGCTCTCGGTGACGAGGGTGACGCGCACGTCCTTGCGGGCGAGCTGCGCGGCGGCGGACGTGCCGAAGATGCCGCCGCCGAGGATCACGACGTGGGCGGGTTCCGCGACGGTCATGGGCTCTCTCCTGGGGTTCGGGGACCGCCTGTGCACCCGGTGGCGAGGACGAGAACCGCGCCGCCGGCCTGATACCGGTCCCATGAGGGAATGGAAGGAGCGTAATCGCCGGTCATGGTGCACGTCAAGGGCTGCCAGATCCTGCGGCTTTTCGGGACCGGCGGTCCCCGGGAGGCGCAGGCCGGGATGCGGAGTCCTCAGAACGCCGGCCGCGGGGATCCAGGGCTCCGGGGCCCTCGCCGCCCGGCCGCACCAGTCCGGAATCTGGCTCCGAATCGGGGTCTTGACCGCGGATCGGCCCTGTGTCAGGATGCTGAGGAGTGATACCGGTATCACTCTCATCCGCGAAGAAGGGGAATCCCGCTGTGCTCAAGTTCAACCAAGACGAATTCACCGCTCAGCTCTCGAGCGCCGTCGCGCTGCGCGACGACATCGAGGCGCTGGTCGCCCAGCTGGGGGACGGCGTGAAGAACGTCTACTTCCTCGGCGCCGGGGGCTCGTACGCCGAGATGATGCCGTACGCCCTGCTGCTGCAGACGAAGTCGACCCTGCCGGGCGTCGCCGCGATCGCGCAGGAGTTCCTGCTCGCCCCCGACACCGCGTTCGGCGAGGGGTCCCTGGCCGTGTTCGTGTCGGCCACCGGCTCGACGCCCGACGTCAACTCCGCGATCGAGTGGGCGAAGGCGCAGGGTGCCACCACCGTCGGATTCACGGGCGAGGCGGACAGCCCGTTCGCCCGGTCGCTCGACCACGTCTTCCTCTCCAGCGCGCACTCCTACGACATCCAGCTGCTGCTGCTCGTGACCGGGCTGCTCCGCGCCCGCGGCGAGTTCGCCGACTACGACGAGTTCGCCGGCCAGCTCGCGCTGCTGCCGGCCCTGATGGTCGACGTCGCGAAGAAGGCCGACTCGAAGGCATCCGTGTTCGCGAACAAGCACAAGGACGTCGAGTACCTGTTCGTGGTCGGATCCGGCAACGTGTGGGGGTACGCCTACCTGTACTCGATGTGCGTGCTCGAGGAGTGCCAGTGGCTGCACACCACCCGCGTGCACGCCGCCGAGTTCTTCCACGGCTCGCTCGAGCTCATCGAGAAGGACACCACGACGCTGCTCTTCTTCGGAGAGGACGAGACGCGGCCGCTCATGGAGCGGGTGCGCAACTTCGTCGAGCTGTACTCCGACGACGTCACGGTCTTCGACACCGCGGACTACGCGCTCGAGGGCTTCGACGAGAAGTTCCGCGCCCTGGTGTCGCCGCTCGTGATCGGGACCGCCGCGAGCCGGCTGAGCGCCCACCTCGAGCTGGTCCGCAACCACCGTCTCGACGTGCGCCGGTACTACCGCGTCGTCGAGTACTGAGGAGCGGCCGTGAGGGTCCTCGGATTCGGCGACAACGTCATCGATCGCTTCGTCGACCGGCGGATCGACTACCCCGGTGGCAACTGCGTCAACTTCGCGGTGTTCGCGCACGAGCTCGGGATCGAGGCGGCCTATCTGGGCGTGTTCGGATCGGACGAGGCGGGAGCCTTCCTCCGATCCGAGCTCGCCGCCATCGGCCTCGACGTGTCCCGCTGCGTCGTCCGGGAGGGCGAGACGGGCATCGCGATGGTCGAGGTGGTCGACGGAGACCGGGTGTTCCTGGGCGGCAACGACGGCGGCGTGACGGTGCGGGAGCCGATCCTGCTGACGTCGGAGGACCTGGACTACGTGGCCGGCTTCGACCTCGTGCACTCCGGGGTCTACTCGGCCACGGAGACGCAACTGCCGGTGCTCACGGACACCGGCGCTTTGGTCACCTACGACCTGTCCAGCGAGAGCCGCTTCCGCTCTCCGGAGTACCTGGATCCGCTCGCGCCGCATCTCGATCTCGCGCTGCTGTCCTGCTCGCACCTCACCGAGACGGAGACCGCGGCGACGCTGCGCTCCGTGGTGGCCCGCGGCGCCGGGATGGCGATCGGCACGCGCGGCGCAGACGGATCCCTCCTCTTCGACGGGACCGCGCTGCACCGGGCGGAGGCGGTCCCGCTGGACGCCGCGCGGCCGATCGCGGACACGATGGGCTGCGGCGACGCGTTCCTCGGCGCCGTGGTGTGCTCGCTGCTCCAGGCAGGGTGGCGCAAGGGTCGCACGCCCTCGTCGGACGCGATCGACGCCGCGCTCTCGGCGGGGTCCGCGTTCGCCGCGGAGCAGTGCTTCACGGACGGCGCGTTCGGCCACGGCCGGGCGATCCCCGAGGGCGCCGACATGTCGTTCCGCCCGTCCTCCACCCTGGGCTGATCCGGGCGCCTGTCGGCTAGATTGGCGAGACGGCGTCTCGTCACGAAGGGGTCCCGTCGCGAAAGGAAGGTGCGATGCCCGGACAACGGTCCAGATCCGTCTCCTCGCCGACGGTCGCCGAAGTCGCCGCCGAAGCGGGCGTCGGCAAGGCCACCGCGGCCAGGACGCTCGGCAACTACGGCGCGGTGAGCCCGGCGGCGCGCGCGCGGGTGCTCGCGGCCGCGGAGAAGCTCGGCTACCGGCCGAACAGCCTCGCGCGCAGCATGACCACGGGTATCACGCAGACGATCGGCGTGATCGTCGCCGACGTCGGCAACCCGTTCTTCGCCGGCGTCATGCGCGGCATCGCCGACGCCTGCGAGGCGACCGATTACACGGCCATCGTGATGAGCACCGACGAGAAGCTCGCGACCGAGCAGGCCGCCGTCGGCGTGCTCATCGACAAGCAGGTGGATGCGCTCATCATCGCCTCCGCCGCGCTGCGGCCGAACGAGACGGCGCACATCCTCGAGGCGATGAGCCGCAGGATCCCCGTCGTGCTGATCGACCGCAAGGTGCGCGGCCTGGACCTCGACGCCGTGGTCATCAACAACCGCGAGTCGGCGCGCGACGCCGTGCGGCAGTTCATCGAGTGGGGACACCGCCGCATCGCCTTCGTGTGGGGGCCGGCGCTGCCAGACGCGCTGCCGGACCGGCGGCGGCTGCTCGCATCCGCCGAGAACTGGCTGTGGAGCGAGACCGAGCGCTTGCGCGGCTACGTGGACGCGCTGGACGAGGCCGGGATCCCCCTGGATCCCGCCCTGGTCAGCACCTGCGCGCACAACGAGGAGGCGACGGTCGGGGCCGTGGGCGACATGCTCGCGATGCCGGATCCGCCGACCGCCGTGCTGACGACCGAGACCGACGCGATGGTGGGAGCGCTCCGTGCCATCCGGGCGGCGGGTCTGCGCCATCCCAGGGACATCTCGGTGATCGGATTCGACGACAGCTCGTGGGCGAGCGTGATCGAGCCCCCGCTGACGATGATCGCGCAGCCGATGCTCGAGCTCGGCCGCGCGGCGGCGCAGCACGCGTTCGCGCGGATCGCGGGCGACGACGGCGACGCG
This sequence comes from Microbacterium sp. 22242, assembly GCF_052045495.1. Taxonomy (NCBI): domain Bacteria; kingdom Bacillati; phylum Actinomycetota; class Actinomycetes; order Micrococcales; family Microbacteriaceae; genus Microbacterium; species Microbacterium sp. 22242. The sequence goes on from NZ_JBQEOZ010000001.1 coordinate 29,722, forward strand.
GTGATCGAGACCATCCCGTCGACCTTCGTCTCCCGGGCGTCGGTCGCGCCGCTGAAGTCGGTCGCGCCGCTGAAGGAGGATGCGGTCAGCGCTGACGGCGCACGTTGAAGCCGATCAGCGACCCGCGGTGGTAGTCCTCGGCCAGCAGGACGCGCCGTCCGGCCCTGGTCAGGCACACCTCGGTGACCAGCAGCCACGGTCCCAGTCCCGTGAGGCGATGCCGGCGCGCGAGGTCGAAGGCCAGCTCCACGGCGCTGATCCGGGCCACCGAGGACACGATCTGGTGCCCGTTCGCCTCCAGCGCCTCGGTCAGCGGCGCCGACCAGTCGCGATGGGAGATCGGTCCGGGCAGCGCGTCGCGCAGGATGTGGTCGATGCTGAACACCAGCGGCTCGCCGTCGCCGTAGCGCAGCCGTGCGAGCCGGATCAGCGGGGTGCCCTCCGCGACGTCCAGGCTCTGCGCCTGCGCCGCGTCGGCGGGGACCTCCGCGACCGAGAACACCGAGGTCGTCACCTCGTGGCCGAGCCGGCCGAGCATCTCGGTGACGCCCTCGTAGCGCGTGATCGGCCGCTCCACGATCGCGGCGGCGACCGCGGAGACGAACCGTCCCTTGCCCTGTACGGCGTCGACGAGGCCCTCCTCCTCGAGCCGCTTCAGCGCCTCCCGCACGGTCGAGCGGGCGAGGCCGAAACGTTCTGCGAGCTGCGCCTCGGTGGGGAGCCGGTCGCCGGGCGCGAGGCCCTCGTCGGAGATCATCCGGGCGATGTCGTCGCGCAGGGAGGACGTGGAGGCGCGGCCGTCGCTCCCGGCCCGGGGCGTCATGGCGCCCCCAGCGGGGAGCGGGCGTGCGTCGTCACCCTCTCATCCTGGCATCGCACCGCGCTCACTGCGGGAACCCGCCGATGTGGCCGCAGGTGCGGGCCGCCGTGCGCGCACCCGCGTCCAGCGCGGCCGGCACGTCGCGGCCGCAGAGCCGCGCGGCGATGAACCCCGCGATGAAGCTGTCTCCCGCGCCGGTCGTGTCGACGACGTCGATCGGCAGCGCCGCGCAGCGCCATTCGTCCGCGCCGTCGGTCGCCAGCGCGCCGGCTGCGCCGCGGGTGACCACCGCGAGCGCGGCGCCGCCCGCGAGAGCGGCAGCGGCGGCGGCCCTCGCCGCCGACGCGTCCTCGCCGGCAGAGCAGAAGGCGACATCGAGCCCCGCGTACCCGCCCGACACCGCGCAGTCCTGACTGATCGCGACGCCGGGTCTGACGTCGCGCAGCCGCCGCACGAGCTCTGGCGCGTCCGGCACCATGCCGAGATGCACCCAGTCGAGCGACGCCAGGCGCGCGATCTCCGCGTCCGAGGGGCGATAGTCCGCCGTGACGCCGAAGTCCTCACGCACGAAGACCCGCTCGCCCTCGCTCGTCCGCGCGATCTCGGTGACCGCCGTCGGCCCGGCCGCCGTGACGAGCCCGGAGAGCTCGACGTCGCGGTCGCGGAGGGCGCGCGCGATGGTGCGCCCGTCCGCGTCGTCGCCCACGACGCCGGAGTACGCCGCAGGGAGTCCGAGCAGCCGCAGCTGCACGGCGACGTTGAGCGCGTTGCCGCCGACCAGCACCGGTCCGCCCTGGTAGCGATCCACCGTGTTGTCGCCCACCCCGGCCACCCGCACGTCCCTGGTCATGGCCGCCTCAGTAGTCGATCCGGCGGTAGTAGCGCCGCGTGGTGAGGGGGTGGTCGCGCAGCACCTCGAGGTGCGCGCTGACCCGCTCCAGCACGGTCGCGATCAGCACGTGCGGGATGAGCGCGCGGATCTCGGGGGAGATGCCGGGGAGGTCGAAGTCCGCCGTGTCGATCACGGTCAGGCGGTCGGTCACCGACGGCACCCACCTCTCCACCCGCTCGGCAAGCGGCCGCGACGCGTCCTCGCCCTTGAACAGCAGGACGCTGACTCCGGGTTCGACGAGCTCGAGCGTGCCGTGGAAGAAGTCGGAGGCGTGGATCGGCCGGGTGCGGATCCACTGCATCTCCTCCAGGATGCACGTGCCGTAGTACCAGGCCTCGGTCCAGCTCGGGCCGGCGCCCGTCACGATGTGGTAGTCGTCGTCCCGGATGCTCTCGGCGATCGCGGCCGCGGTCGGCTCGAACGCCTCCTTCACGCCGAGGAGCAGCCGCGGCAGCTGCTCGAGCTCGGCGAGTGCGGCCTCGAAGCCGTCGAAACGGCCGAGGCGGTTCAGCAGCGCGAGCGCGATGACGAGGGACTGCAGGTAGAACGATTCCGACGAGGTGTCGTCCTCGGCGAAGGCGGTGAAGGCGACGTCGGCCTGCTGCGCGACGGGGGAGTCCGCGTGGGCGGTGAGCGCGATCACCTTCGCCCCGCGCTCCTGCGCATACTCCAGCACGGCCACGGCCTCGCGGGTCGTCCCCGACAGCGACGGGATCACCACGATGGACTGCGGACCGAGGTTGGCGGATCCCATGGCGACGAGCTCGGCGGCGTTCTCCAGGTGCACCGGGAAGTCGCCGTTCCGCGCGATCAGCTGAGCGGCGGGCTCCATGAGCCGGCCGGCGCCGCCGGCGCCGAGGAAGAAGAGGTTCCGCGCTCCGCCGTCGAGCAGCTCGCCGACGAGCTGCTGCAGGGGCCGGGCGAGCGCGAGCGCTCCGGATTCGATCCGGAGGAACCGCTCCGCGTCGAAGTTCAGCATGCCTGGGTCCTTTCCCAAAAGGGTGATACTTGTCGGACAACAGTGTGAATGGTCTGATGAATCCTGTCAAGAGGGCGGGTTTCCGCATGATTCCGGGCATCGCGCCGCCGCACCGCCGAGATCGGCATGTGGCCCATGGGGAACTTCTCCGCACGGATCCCTCACGACCCGGCTCAGGTATCACGTTTTCGACTCATGATTGACACCGGTATCAACTTCGTGTCAGACTGCCCGTGTCCGGTTGAGGGCAGCGCACGTTACAGAGAGGTGAGTGCGAAGAATGAGGCCAACACGAAAGACCAGGTTCCTGGCGGCGACGGCGTTCGCCGCGGTCGTCCTCAGCGGCTGCTCCGCGCAGTCGGGTGGGAGCGGCTCCGCGTCCGTCGACCTGAACAAGGTCGACTATCACGGGACGATCTCGATGGTGAACAAGTTCTCCGACCCGAGCGTGTCGAAGTTCTTCCCGGAGATGGCGAAGGAGTTCGAGAAGGCGCACCCCGGCGTCACGGTCAAGGTCCAGCAGGAGTCCGATCAGGGCTACAAGGACAAGATCAAGGTGCTCGCGTCGTCCAACAGCATCCCCGACATCTACTTCTCCTGGCCGGGCTCGTACGCGAAGCAGTTCGTGGACGCGGGGCTCGCGCTCGACCTGACCTCGGCGATCGGCAAGGGCACGTCGTGGAACGAGTCGCTGGCGCCGTCGGCGGTGCAGGCCGGCGCCTACGACGGGAAGAACTACGGGGTCCCGATCGATCTCGACGCGAAGTTCATGTTCTACAACAAGAAGATCTTCGCCGACAACGGGATCACCGTGCCGAAGACGTTCGACGACCTGCTCTCGGTCTGCAAGACGCTCAAGGCGAAGGGCATCACGCCGGTCAACTTCGGCAACAAGGACGGCTGGCCCGCGCTGCACTACGTCACGCAGCTGAACGCGTACAACGTCCCGGCGGCGACTCTGGACAAGGACTACTCCTCGGACAAGGGCTCCTACACCGACCCCGGCTACGTCAAGGCGCTCGACCAGTTCACCCAGGTGATCGACCAGTGCACGGTGACCGGGACCTCCGCCAACGGCATCGACCACACGGATGCCCAGGTCGGCTTCGGCGCGGACAAGTCGGCGATGATGTACCTCGAGTCGCTCGAGATCGGGCTGCTCAAGGACACGCAGGCCGACAAGGACGGCTTCGGCCTGTTCCAGCTGCCGCCGCCGGACGACGCCAAGGGCGACACCGGCGCGCTGGTCGGCGCTCCCGACCTGCTGATGGTCAACCCGAAGTCGAAGAACCCCGCCCTCGCGGTCGCGTTCCTGAAGTTCGTCGTGTCCAAGCAGGGGGCGTCCAAGATGCCCGACCTGATGAGCGGTTACCCGAGCCCGGTCAAGGACTCGCTGGACGCTGCGACCACCCAGCCGCAGGTCGTCGAGGCCATGTCGGATCTGGCGAAGGCGTCGAGCCTGGCGATCTGGCTGGACACCGTCGCCTCCCCGCAGGTGGCGCAGGCCTACCTCGCCGGCGGCGAGTCCCTGGTCGGCGGCAGCGGTTCGCCGAGCAGCGTGATGAAGTCCGTGCAGCAGGCCGCTGCAGGATCGAAGTGAGCGGAGCTCTCCCATGAGCCACATCACCGTCACCGAGGCGATCGTCACGCGCGGTCGCACCGGACGGCGAGGCCCTTCCGGCCGCCGGTCGCCCCTCCGGGCGATCGGCGGCTGGAGGTCCTTCCTCTGGGTCGTGCCGGGCCTGCTCCTCGTCGCCGTCTTCGTCTACTACCCGCTCCTGGAGAACATCTATCTCAGCTTCTTCCAGTGGTCGGTGTTCAAGCCGATCCCGGAGTTCGTCGGCGGCGACAACTACGCGCAGGCGGCGCAGGACCCGATCTTCTGGCGGTCCCTGTTCAACAACGTCGCGTACGCGGTCGTCTCGCTGATCTTCCAGGTCGTCGGCGCGCTGATCCTCGCCGCGCTCGTCGAGACGTTCGTGCGCAAGCACGGCGGCATCCTGCGCGCGATCTACTTCATCCCGTCGGCGATCTCGCTCACTGTCGCCGGCCTGCTGTTCTACTTCATCTACCAGCCGCAGACCGGCCTGCTGAACGAGTTCCTCCGCGTCGTCGGACTCGGCGGCTTCGCGCACGCCTGGCTGGGGCAGGAGTCGACGGCCATCTGGGCGATCATCGTGATGAGCCAGTGGCAGAGCTTCGGCTACACCGCGCTGCTGTACTCCGTCGCCATCCAGCGCATCCCGCGCGAGCTCTACGACGCCGCCGACCTCGACGGGGTCGGCTCGCTCGCCCGCATCTGGCACATCACGACGCCGCTGGTGCGGGAGATGAGCACGCTGCTCATCATCGTGACCGTCACCGGAGCGTTCCAGGTGTTCAACGAGGTGATGGTGATGACGGCCGGAGGGCCGAACAACAGCAGCCAGGTGCTGGGCACGTGGCTCTACCACGCCGGCTTCATCAACAACGAGTTCGGCTACGCGGCGGCGATCGCCACGGTCGTGTTCGTGATCACGATCGCGCTGGCCATCGTCCAGCTGTGGATCGCCCGTCGAAGGAGGGTCGAATGGTGACCAGGATCCGTTTCGCCGGCATCGTGCTGCGGCTGCTGATCTGGGGCCTCCTGCTCGTGATCGCCCTGATCGTGGTGATCCCGCTGATCTGGATGCTGCTGAGCAGCCTGAAGGTCAACCAGCAGTTCCTGTCCGACCCGTTCGGCCCGCCGACCACGCTGAACTGGAAGAACTACGTCGACGCCTGGAACCTCGGCGTCGGCCAGTACATGATCAACAGCGTGATCGTGACGGTCGTCTCGATCATCGCGACCACCCTGATCAGCGCTTGGGCGGCGTTCGGCCTCACCAAGCTGACCATGCCGTTCTCCCGCACCGTGCTGTTCCTCATCGTCGGCGGCATGATGCTGGCGCCCACCGTGGCGCTGATCCCGCTGCTGCGGATCCTGCAGGGGCTGGGCATCTACGACTCGCTGCTGGGGCTGATCATCCTGTACACGGCTTTCCGGATCCCGTTCACGACGTTCCTGATCCGCTCGTACATGGTCGATCTGCCGCACGAGGTCGACGAGGCGGCCCGGTTGGACGGCGCGTCCAGGGCGCAGCAGTTCTGGCGCCTGACGCTGCCGATGTCGATGCCGATCGTCGTCTCCGCGGTCATCCTGCAGTGCCTGTTCGCCTGGAACGAGTACCTGTTCGCGTTCATCTTCGTCAGCAGCACAGACACGATGACGCTGCCGGTCGGTCTCGCCAACCTCGCATCCAAGCTGTCGACCAACTACCCGATGGTGTTCGCCGGGATGACCCTGGCGTCCGTCCCGATGATCCTGTTCTTCTTCGCCGCACAGCGCTTCTTCGTGCGCGGCCTCGCCGAGGGGATCGGGAAGTAGTGGGGCGCGGCGCGTGAGCGCCCCGGCGCTCGTCATCTTCGACTGCGACGGAGTGCTGGTCGACAGCGAGACGGTCGCGGCCAGGGTCAGCCAGCGGGTGCTCGCCGACCTCGGCTTCGAGGTGCCGATGCCGGAGATCCTCGACCGGTTCGCCGGGGCGTCCGCGGAGGTCTTCGAGGCGGGCATCGCCGACGTGATCGGCCGGCCGCTGGAGCCGGGCTGGGACTCCGCGTACCACCACTGGTACGCGGAGGCCTTCCGCACCGAGCTGCGGCCCGTGCCCGGCATCCGCGACGCGCTGGCAGGGCTGCGCCTTCCGCGGTGCGTCGCTTCGAACAGCGGGCGGACCAGGATCAGGGAGACGCTCACGCTCACGGGCCTGCTCGAGCACTTCGAGGGCCGCATCTTCAGCGCGGAGGACGTGGCGCGCGGCAAGCCGGAGCCGGATGTGTTCCTGCGGGCCGCGGAGTGCATGGGCGCCACGCCCGACCAGTGCGTCGTGGTCGAGGACAGCCCCTTCGGGGTGCAGGCGGCGCGGGCCGCGGGGATGCGCGTGCTCGCCTACGCGGGCACGGTCCCGGCGCAGCGGCTCACGGGCGCCGGCACGTTCGTGTTCGACGACATGGCCGCGCTCGCCGGCCTCATCGACGCGCTGTAGGACCTCGAGCCGGCCCCACGCGCCGCCCTATCCCGATTGTCTGGTATCGCAGACAGCGGAGGCGCGTTCGGCCTGTTCACGCGGATCCCGAGGGTGTGGAATCGTCTCATGCCTCATACTTCCCCTGTCATCGTCGGTGCGGCGCCGCTGCGCCCCGAGGATGTCGTCGCCGTCGCCCGCCACCACGCCGCCATCGTCATCGACCAGGGCGCGCTCGACCGCGTCGCCGCTGCGCGCGGTGTCATCGACGGGATGGCCGCCGACCCCAAGCCGCACTACGGCGTGTCCACCGGATTCGGGGCGCTGGCGACCACGTTCATCGCCCCGGAGCGCCGCCGCCAGCTGCAGCAGAGCCTGATCCGCTCGCACGCCGCCGGCACCGGCGCCGAGGTCGAGACCGAGGTCGTCCGCGCGCTGCAGCTGCTGCGCCTGCAGACCCTCGCGTCCGGCCACACCGGCGTGCGCCCGCAGGTCGTGGAGACCTACGCCGCGATGCTGAACGCCGGCATCACCCCGATCGTCCGCGAGTACGGCTCGCTCGGCTGCTCGGGCGACCTCGCCCCGCTCGCCCACATCGCGCTCGCCTCGATGGGCGAGGGCGAGGTGCGCAACGCCGCCGGCGACCTCGTCCCCGCCGCCGACGCGCTCGCCATGGCCGGCATCGAGCCGCTGCAGCTCGTGGAGAAGGAGGGCCTCGCCCTCATCAACGGCACCGACGGCATGCTCGGCATGCTCGTGCTCGCGCTGCACGACCTCGAGGACCTGCTGATCACGGCGGACATCTCGGCCGCGATGTCGATCGAGTCGCAGCTCGGCACCGACGCCGTCTTCGCCGCCGACCTGATGGCGCTGCGCCCCCAGATCGGCCAGGCCGTGTCGGCGTCGCACCTGCGCTCCTTCCTCGGATCCTCGCCGATGGTCGCCAGCCACAAGGGTCCCGATGACGGCCGCGTGCAGGACGCCTACTCGCTGCGCTGCTCGCCGCAGGTGCACGGCGCCGCCCGCGACACCGCCGCGTACGCCACCACGATCGCCGAGCGCGAGCTCTCCAGCGTCGTGGACAACCCCGTCGTGACCAGCGACGGCCGCATCGAGTCGAACGGCAACTTCCACGGCGCGCCCGTCGCCGCCGTGCTCGACTTCCTCGCGATCTCGGTGGCCGACGTCGCCTCGGTCGCCGAGCGCCGCACCGACCGCGCGCTCGACCCTGCCCGCAGCCACGGCTTGCCGCCGTTCCTCGCTGACGAGGTCGGCGTGGACTCCGGCCTGATGATCGCGCAGTACGCGGCGGCCGGCATCGTGTCGGAGCTCAAGCGCCTCGCGGTGCCCGCGTCCGTCGACTCGATCCCGTCCTCCGCGATGCAGGAGGACCACGTCTCGATGGGCTGGGCCGCGGCCCGCAAGCTCCGCCGTGCGATCGACGGCCTCGGCCGCGTGCTCGCGATCGAGATCCTCACCGGCGCCCGCGCCCTCGACCTGCGCGCGCCGCTCGAGGCGGGGCCAGCGACCGGCGCCGTGCGCGACCTGGTCCGCACCGTGGCCGGCGGCCCCGGCCCCGACCGTTTCCTCTCTCCCGACATGGAGGCCGTGACCGCGCTCGTGCAGTCCGGCCGGATCGCCGCTATTGCGAAGGAGCACGCGAATGACTGACACCACCACCATCTCGGTCCCTGAGCCTGTCGAAGGGCCGACCCTTTCGGACCCGACCCGGTCGATCCGGGCGACCCGCGGCAACCAGCGCACCGCGAAGAGCTGGGGCGCCGAGGCCGCGAAGCGGATGCTCATGAACAACCTCGACCCCGAGGTCGCCGAGCACCCCGAGGACCTCGTCGTCTACGGCGGCACCGGCCGCGCCGCGCGCAGCTGGGAGGCGTACGACGCGATCGTGCGCACCCTCGACGAGCTCGAGCCCGACGAGACCCTGCTCGTCCAGTCCGGCAAGCCGGTCGGCGTGTTCCGCACGCACGAGTGGGCGCCGCGCGTGCTCATCGCCAACTCCAACCTCGTCGGCGACTGGGCCACCTGGCCCGAGTTCCGCAAGCTCGAGCAGCTCGGCCTGATCATGTACGGCCAGATGACGGCCGGATCCTGGATCTACATCGGATCCCAGGGCATCCTGCAGGGCACGTACGAGACGTTCGCCGCGGTCGCCCGCTCGCTCGGCAAGGACTCGCTCAAGGGCACTCTGTCGCTCACCGGCGGCGCCGGCGGCATGGGCGGCGCGCAGCCGCTCGCCGTCACGCTGAACGAGGGCGCCTGCCTCATCGTGGACGTGGACGAGTCGCGCCTGTCGCGCCGGGTCGACCACGGCTACCTGGACGTCTACTACACCGACCTCGACGAGGCGATCGCCCGTGCCGTCGCCGCGAAGGACGCCGGGGAGGCCCTCTCCGTCGGCATCGTCGGCAACGCCGCCGAGGTCTTCCCTGAGCTGTTCCGCCGCGGGGTGCCGATCGACATCGTCACCGACCAGACCAGCGCGCACGACCCGCTCGCCTACCTGCCGATCGGCATCTCGGTGGCGGACTGGAAGGCCGAGGCCGAGCGCGACCCCGAGGAGTTCACCCGGCGCTCGCGCGAGTCCATGGCCGCGCATGTCGCCGCCATGGTCGCGTTCCAGGACAAGGGCGCGGCGGTGTTCGACTACGGCAACTCGATCCGCGCCGAGGCCGTGCTCGGCGGCTTCGACCGGGCGTTCGAGTTCCCCGGCTTCGTGCCGGCGTACATCCGCCCGCAGTTCGAGGAGGGCCGCGGCCCGTTCCGCTGGGCTGCCCTCTCGGGCGACCCTGAGGACATCTACAAGACCGACCGCGCCATCGCCGAGCTGTTTCCTGAGGACGCGGCGCTGCACCGCTGGCTGGAGAAGGCCGGCGAGAAGGTCCACTTCGAGGGGCTGCCGGCCCGCATCTGCTGGCTGGGCTACAAGGAGCGCCACCTGGCGGGCCTGAAGTTCAACGAGATGGTCGCCTCGGGCGAGCTGTCCGCCCCGATCGTGATCGGGCGCGACCACCTCGACTCCGGGTCCGTCGCCTCGCCCTATCGCGAGACGGAGTCCATGAAGGACGGCTCGGACGCGATCGCCGACTGGCCGCTGCTGAACGCGCTGCTGAACACCGCATCGGGCGCGAGCTGGGTGTCGCTGCACCATGGCGGCGGCGTCGGCATCGGCCGCTCCATCCACGCCGGCCAGGTGACCGTCGCGGACGGCTCGGCCCTCGCTGCGGAGAAGCTCGAGCGCGTGCTCACCAACGACCCGGGCACCGGCGTCATGCGGCACGTCGACGCGGGCTACGACCACGCCAAGGACATCGCGCGGGAGCGCGGACTCAAGGTCCCGATGGGGCTCTGAGACAGACGGCGTCCCGCGCTGCGCACTCCGTCGGGGGATGGGGGCGCGCAGCGCGGGACGCGACACTTCGCGGAGGAGGTCCGGTCGCTGAGCTTGTCGAAGCGTCCGGCCCTTTCACGCGGGAACGACTTGAGAGGCACTGCCATGCGGATCCTGATCGCGAACATCGGCGAGCTGACGACGAACGTCGCGGCGGACGACGACCTCTGCGGCACTCTGCACGATGCGGCGATCCTCATCGAGGACGGCCGGATCGCCTGGGTCGGCCCCGCCGCCGACGCGCCCGAGGCCGACGAGATCGTCGACGCGGAAGGCCGCGCCGTGATCCCCGGCTTCGTGGACAGCCACAGCCACCTCGTCTTCGGCGGCGACCGAGCCGCCGAGTTCGAAGCGCGCATGCAGGGGCAGAAGTACGCCGCGGGCGGGATCCGCTCGACCGTGGCAGCCACCCGCGCCGCCACGGACGACGAGCTGCGGATCCGCCTGCGCGGCTTCCTCGACGAGATGCTCGCGCAGGGGACCACCACGGTCGAGATCAAGAGCGGCTACGGCCTCGACGTCGCGACCGAGGAGCGCCTGGTGCGCCTCGCCGCCGAGGTCACGCCCGAGGTCACGTTCCTCGGCGCGCACGTGGTGCCGGCCGAATACGCCGACCGCGGCGACGACTACGTCGAGCTCGTGACCGGCGAGATGCTCGACGCCTGCGCTCCGCACGCCAAGTGGATCGACGTGTTCTGCGAGACCGGGGCGTTCACCGTGCCGCAGTCCCGCCGCGTGCTGGAGGCCGGGATCGCCCGGGGGCTGCAGCCGCGCGTGCACGCCAGCCAGCTCGGCCCGGGCGAGGGCGTGCAGCTCGCGGTCGACCTCGGCGCCGCCTCGATCGACCACGGCACCTACCTCACCGACGACGACGTGACCGCGCTCGCCGGATCCGACACCGTGCTCACCCTGCTGCCCGGGGTCGAGTTCTCCACCCGCCAGCCCTATCCCGACGCACGGCGGCTCATCGACGCCGGCGTGACCGTCGCGCTGGCGTGCGACACCAACCCGGGCTCGAGCTTCACCTCGTCGATGCCGTTCTGCATCGCCGTCGCCGTGCGCGACATGCGCATGACGGTCGCCGAGGCCATCTGGGCGGCGACCGCCGGGGGAGCCGCCGCCCTGCGCCGCACCGACATCGGACGTATCGCTCCGGGCATGCGCGCCGACGTGGTGCTGCTGAAGAGCACGAGCCGCGTGCATCTGGCGTACCGCCCCGGCGTGCCGCTCGTCGAGGCGGTCTGGAAGGACGGCGTGCGCGCCGTCTGACACCGGGGCGGGCGCCGTCCGGCGAGGATGCCGCACGCCGAGCGCGACGGGACGAGGCGCTCTTGCGCAGTGTCCCGCCTGGAGCGGATCCGGATCCGCCGCCTCGTGGTGGCGGGATGGGGCATAGCGTGGTGCCATGGCGAGAATCCTGATCTTCGGCGGGCACGGCAAGATCGCACTGCTCCTGGAACCCCTGCTCACCGCGCGCGGCGACGAGGTCACCGCGGTCATCCGCGACGCGGACCAGATCGAGGACGTGCGCGCGACCGGCGCGGCCCCGGTCGTGTTCGACGTCGAGGCGGCATCGCGAGAGGCGATGGCGGCGCTGATCGCCGGGCACGACGCGGTGGTCTGGTCGGCGGGTGCCGGCGGCGGCAGCGCGGAGCGGACCCGCGCCGTCGACTTCGAGGCGGCGACGCGCTCGATGGACGCGGCCGCGGATGCCGGCGTGCGCCGCTACGTGATGGTGTCGTACTTCGGATCCTCGCTCCAGCACGGGATCCCCGCCTCGAACTCGTTCCACGCCTACGCGCAGGCGAAGGCCGAGGCCGATGAGCACCTGCGCTCGACCGAGCTGGACTGGACCGTCCTCGGCCCGAGCCGCCTCACCCTGGGACCTGCGACGGGACGGATCGACGCCGCCACGGAGAGCTCCGACGAGGTGTCTCGGGCGAACGTCGCCCGGGTGATCGCGCAGGCGCTCGTGGAACCCGCCACGATCGGGCGGACGATCCGCTTCAACGACGGCGACGAGGCGATCGACGCGGCGCTGCGACGCCGCTGAGCAGTCTCAGCGCGATCCGGTCCAGGATCCAGGCGACGAGGAGCGTCACGCCGGCCCCGCCGAGCTCGGACGCCCAGAGCGCTCCCGCCACGGAGCCGAAGAGCACGGCCTCCAGACACACCCGCCCGATGGGGCGGATGTCGATGCGGGCCTTGGGGGACAGGAGAAGACCCCAGACGACGCCGACGAGCAGGACGCCCGCGACCGCGACGAGCCAGCCCGGCCAGCCCGGCGCCAGCCGCACCGCCGCGATCGCGGATCCCGCGAGCAGCGCGAGTTCGAGCAGGAACCGCACGGCCAGCGCGGCACGCAGCCCTGGTCCCCCGTCGCGGAACGGATCCTGCGTGCTGCGCGACGCCGCCGACCCGTCCGGATCCGTGCTCATCCCCGGCCGGCCAGCGCGGCGAGCAGCTCCAGCACGCACAGCGCGGCGAGGCGCACCGTGCGGGCGTCCTCGTCGTCGGCGGTCGCATCCACCTCGGCGATGTCCGCGCTGACCACGCGCGCGTCGGCGGCGATCCCGCGCACGAGCGCGCGCAGCTCCCACGCCGCGAAGCCGCCCGGCACGCTCGCCGGGCAGCCGGGCGTCGCGGCGCGGTCGCAGGCATCCACGTCGATGTCGAGGTGCACGCGCGAGGCGTCGCCGGCCCCGGCGATCTCCACCGCCTCTGCGACGACATCGGCGATGCCGCGGCGGCGCACCTCGTCGAGCGTGATGACGCGGATGCCCCAGTCCGCCGCGCGCTGCGCGTAGGCGGCGGAGTTCGCGAAGTCGGCGATCCCGATCTGCACGATCCGGTGCGGGTCGATCGCGGATCCCTCCGGGGCGTCCTCGACGAGCCGGCGCACGGGGGAGCCGTTGGAGACGCCGTCGCGCAGGTCGAAGTGCGCGTCGATCGTGATCAGGCCGGTCGCGCCGGCGCCGAGAGCGACGGGGTAGGTGAGCGAGTTGTCGCCGCCGAGCGCGACCACGAGCCGGGACGCCGCGGTGAGCTCCGATACCCGGGCGACCGTGCGGGCGACGCCCTCGTCGCCGTCAGGCTCGTGCACGTCGCCCGCGTCGGCGATCCGCAGCACGGCGTTGAGGTCGACGGCGGGCGGCCCCATCAGGGTCGGGCTGTACCGGCGCAGCGCGTCGCGGATCGCGGCGGGCGTGGCGTGCGCGCCCGTGGGGGAGAGGGATGTCCGCCAGGTGGGCACGCCCAGCAGGACCGCATCGGCGCTCGATTCGAACGCGGGCCAGTCCCCGCCGCGGGGCCAGAGGGGATCGTGCGACAGTGCCATGAGGAGTCCCTTCTCGGAGGCGCGGTCGGCATCCGCTGTCCAGAGTGCCACGGCGCGGGTTCCACGACGGGCAAGCCGCCGTGCTCGTTGTCTGGCCTGTGAGACATCCGTGCGGTCGTGACGTGTGCAGCCCTCAGCGGCGCTGCACGGCGTCATCGGCGTGACGCAGGACGATCTCGGCTCGGCGCGCACCGCGGCGCACGCTCGTGATGAGCAGAAGAGAGCGCGCCGCGACCGCGAGGATCACGACCGTGACGAGCACGATCAGCAGCCAGGCGACGAGCTGCCAACCGGGGAACGCGGCGAGCGATGCCCACTCGGCCCCGTATCCGCCGGCCGCGGCGAGCGGGAACGTGAACGACCAGAAACCCAGCGTGAAGGTCAGCCTCCGGTAGCGGGGGATGAGGGCCAGCTGCTGCAGCGCCATCAGGACCAGCAGGCCGAGCAGCGCGGTCGAGACCAGATCCGCGTGTTCGCCGCGGATCGTGAACCACGCGGTGCCGGCGACGGCCGGAGGGGCGAGCAGGATCGCGCACGTCGGGGTGAGGGGGCCGGGCAGCGGAGTGAAGAACGCCAGCCGCGCGAGCAGAACGGTGGAGATCACGATCCAGAAGAAGACGCCGACCGCGAACGACCCGACCGCGAGCACAGGAAGGCCGATCATGACGGACGTCGTCGCCGCGATGAGCCCGGCCGCGACCGTGGGCAGCAGATAGCCGCCGTGGAAAGCCTCGGGCGGCAGGCTTCCGCTGTGCCAGAAGGCCAGCATCCATCCCGCCAGCGCGGCGGCGACCACGATGGATCCGATCACGAGGATCTCGCCCGCGAGCGGGACGAATCGGTGCAGATCGGCTCCGAGCAGCATTCCCACGACGGGCGCCAATGCCGCGATCGGGCCCTGCGCGGGCTGCCGCAGCTGCTGGGCGAGGGAGTCGGCGCTGCGCCCGCCGCGCCGCAGGTGCGCGCCGATCAGCCAGATCCACGCGATCGCGACCACGGCCCAGAGCGCCTGGCCGACGGCGCCCGGAACGCCCAGCAGCCTGCCGGCGACCGTCCAGACCTCGGCCAGTCCGGCCAGGCCGAAGGGGATCGCGAGAGTGTTGAGCGGGATCCGCTGCGCGGGGCTCATCGGCCGACCGCCTCGACGAATTCGGCCGCGTCGACCGGTTCGGCCAACGGCGGGTTCCCCCAGCGCATGTCGGGCTCCGCCAGGCCTTGCAGGAGGTCGCCGAAGTGACGGCTCAGCTCCGCCAGCGCCTGGTCGTCGATGTCGCGTACGCCGTGCACGACCAGCGGAGTGCGCCACCGCATCCCGAGCCGGTGCGCGGTCGCCCGCAGCGGCGCGAGGACGGCGTCGTACTCGTAGCTGTGCAACTCGCCCGGCCGGTAGCCGCGTGCGTCGCCGCCGGTCGTCGTGACCACGCGCAGCGCTTTGCCCGCCAGCGCACCGGGGGCTCCGGTGCCGTACGCCCAGCCGCGCATCATCACCGTGTCCAGCCAGTTCTTCAATGCGCCCGGAACGGAGTACCAGTACGTGGGGTAGAGCAGGACGACATCGTCGACGAGCGAGAGCGCGGCCTGTTCGGCGCGGGCGTCGGGCGCGCCTCCGGGATACAGGTCCGCGAGGAGGCGGACGTCCACGGAGGGGATGCGCGCGGCCGTCGCGGTCAGCGCCGCGCTGACGCGCGAGGCGGTCAGGTCGGGGTGTCCGACGATCAGTGCGGTGTTCATGATCGATTCCTTTCGATGGCGATCCGGTCGGGGGCGCTCCTCGCGGCCGTCCAGGCCGCCGCAGCCCGTCGGTGGCGGGCAGTCGGCGGCCGGGCAGGCGGATGCGCCGGTGTGCGCCCTGACTCGGGTCAGCGGGAGGTGACAGGGGCGGCCACGGCGAGCTCGGGCCGGGTGACGGGATGACCGTCGATGGACTCGTAGACATCCTTCGCACGCGCCATCTGGTCCATGATGCTGGCGGGTCCGCGGAACGGCTCGCCGCCGATGTGCCAGCCGTCGGCGTGCAGTTCTTCGATCAGCACCCAGACGACTTCGCGGAACGCCTCGGAACCTTCGAACCTCACCATGACATCGGTGAGTGCGGCGGCCATGGCGTGCTTCTCGGATTCGGTGAAGACGCCTTCGACGAGCTTGACGTTGACGAACGGCATGAGTTTCTCCTGGCTGTCGGTACCGCATCTCGTATGCGGTGACCTCACTCTCGCGGCGAACCGAGAATCGGCCCAGGAAGAATCGGGCCGCGATGCCCACACATCCGGCCAACCTCGCCGACGCGTGAGCACCGCGGCTCCGGCAGCGGCTAGGACGCTGAACGCACCTGCTCCTGATAGACGGAAGGGCTCGACCCCACCCTCGCGACGAACACGCGCCGCAGTGTCTCCGATGTGCCGAAGCCGCTGCGAGCGGCGGCCTCGGCGACCGATGCGCCGGCTTTCAGCATCATCTGAGCCGCTTCGATCCGGATCAGTTCCACGTATCGAGCCGGCGTGGTCCCGATGTCGTCGTGGAAGAGCCGGGTGAGGCTGCGCGTGCTCACGTTCGCAATCGTGCTCATCCGGGCGAGCGAGTAGTCGCCGGCCGGGTCGGCGGCGATCGTGTCCATCAGCCGGCGCAGCGGGTTGTCGGCGGCGAGATGATCGCGCGACGGTGCGGAGAACTGCGACTGGCTGCCCGGCCGTTGCAGGAAGACCACCATCTGCCGGGCCACCTGACGAGCGACACGCGGGCCGCAGTCGTCCTCGACGATCGCCAACGCGAGATCGATGCCGGAACTGACGCCGGCCGACGTGATGATGTGGCCGTCGCGGACGAACAGGGCCTCCGAATCCACGCGTACCCGCGGGAACGCCTTCGCGAACTGCGCGGCCCGGGTCCAGTGCGTCGTCGCCCTGCGGTAGTCGAGCAGTCCGATCTGCGCCAGCAGGAACGAGCCGGTGCAGACGGACGCGATCCGCCGGGCCTCTGCGGTGAGGGTGGTGACGGCGTCGGTGAGCGCCTGTTCGAACGGACGCGAGATCATCCCGTAGGCACCGGGCACGATCACGGTGTCAAGACGACCCGCCTCGGCGGCAGGCAGTTCCGCGGTCAGAGTCAGACCGTTCGACGCCTTGACGCTGCGACCGTCGGCCGAGACGAGCAGCGTCTCGTAGTCGGCACCGAAGCTGTTGGCGTGCGAGAACACGTCCGCCGGTCCCGCCACGTCGATCATGGTCACGTTGTCGTAGACCAAGATGCCCATCCGTCGCTGCGACACGTGTTCTCCCTGTGGATGGGGGTGCAGGCCGCTCAGGCAGGACCGGGCTGCGCCCGGGTCTCATTCTGCACCCGGTGACCCGCGCGCGCAGCACGCACGTGGTCGCCGGTCTTCTCGCCGCTCCGTGTCACGCCTGGCTCAGCGTCGACGAGCCGGATCCGGCGAGTGCTGGTCGCGCTCGAAGAGGAATGGGCTGGGCATCCGACCGGGCGGCATCGGCGCACGCCTACACCGGAATGAGCGCGTGCGCGACCGCGAAGATCGCGAGCCCCGCCAGCGCCCCGACCACCGTGCCGTTCAGGCGGATGTACTGCAGATCGCGGCCGACCATGAGCTCGATCTTCTCCGTCGTCTCCTTCGGATCCCAGCGCTCCACGGTGTCCGTGATGATCGACGCGATGTCATGCCGGTAGCGGTCGACGAGGAACACAGCCGCGTCGGTGAGCCAGGTGTCGACGCGGTGCTGCAACGCGTCCTCGGTCGCCAGGCGGTCCCCGAGTTCGCCGATCGCGACCGCGCCCCGGCGGCGAAGGCCGCTCTCCGGATCCGCGAGCGCGGCCAGCAGCCCGGTCTTGGCCGCATTCCACGCCTCAGCGGCCAGCGCGCCTACGCGCGGGCTGTCGAACACGGCTGCCTTCGCGTTCTCCAGGCGCGCCCTGGTGCCCGGATCGTGCTGCAGGTTGTCGGCGAGGCGCGCGAGATAGCCGTCCAGGGCGCGCCGGGCGGGATGACGCGGATCCGCCTGCACGGCGCGCACGAACCGCACCGCCTCGTTGTAGGCGGCCTCGTCCACGAAGCGATGCGCGAGTCGCGGCACCCATCCCGGCAGCCGCCGCGACAGCAGCCCGTGGAAGGCGGCGGCGTTGCCGTCCAGCCAGGTCGCGATGCTGTCGACGGCGAGGTCCACGGCGCCGCGATGGGCGTCGGCCTCGACGATGCGCTGCAGCCAGGCGCCCGCGGGCGTGCCCCACTCCGGGTCCACCAGGTGCTCGCGGGCGAGCTCGGCGATCACGCTCTGCACGTCGTCGTCGCTCAGGGCGCGCAGCACGGCGGAGGCGATCGTGGACCCCTCAGTCGCGACCCGCT
This sequence comes from Microbacterium sp. 22242, assembly GCF_052045495.1. Taxonomy (NCBI): domain Bacteria; kingdom Bacillati; phylum Actinomycetota; class Actinomycetes; order Micrococcales; family Microbacteriaceae; genus Microbacterium; species Microbacterium sp. 22242. The sequence continues at coordinate 47,553 of NZ_JBQEOZ010000001.1, forward strand.
CCGCGTGGGCGGGAACGCGCAGCCAGGATCCGAGTCGCGCGGCGATCGAGGTCTCGGAGAGCTTCGTGCGCACGACCTCGGCGGAGAGGAAGTTGGTCTCGACGAACTCGCCGAGCGTGCGCCCGATCTCGTCCTTGCGGTTGGGGATGATCGCCGTGTGCGGGATCGGCAGCCCGAGGGGACGGCGGAACAGTGCCGTCACGGCGAACCAGTCGGCCAGGGCGCCCACCATGCCGCCCTCCGCGGCGGCGCGCACGTACTCGAGCCACGGGTAGCGGGACTGCAGCCAGAACGCCACCACGAAGGCGACGGCCATGACCCCCAGCGCGGCGAGGGCGACGGTCTTCATCCGCCGCAGCGCCCGCAGGCGCTCCAGATCCGCGGGGGGCAGCAGTGCTTCACGCGCGCGGGCCATGCGCCCATCCTCGCAGGTGCCCGTCCGCGACGGGGGACGCGGACGGTACTCTCGACCTCGTGATCGAAGACATCAAGAAGCGCGCCCTGCACCGCACCAGCATCCTCGAGGGACAGCTCCGCGGCGTCGCGAAGATGATCGAGAACGAGGACTACTGCATGGACATCATCACGCAGTCCCGTGCGATCCAGCGCTCCCTCGAGTCGCTCAACAAGCTGCTGCTGGAGAACCACCTGCGTACGCACGTGGCGCACATGTTCGACGAGGGCGGCGAGCAGCGCGATCGGGCCATCGAGGAGCTTCTGAAGGCGTTCGACTTCCAAGCCAAGTAGGCGACAGGGGCGATCTGCAGCTCCGACAGACCGGCGCGTTCCCCGTCCCGGTCCCTGAGCCTGTCGAAGGGTCCGGCCGCGACCCGGTCCCTGAGCCTGTCGAAGGGTCCGCCCGCATCCCGATCCCTGAGCCTGTCGAAGGGCCCGCCCGCGCCCCGGTCCCTGAGCCTGTCGAAGGGCCGGGAACCTCTCTACGATCGACTTCGTGGACGCCTCCGACCTCGCCGCGCTCCGTGGCGGCCTGCTCGCCTTCTGCTACCAGATGCTCGGTTCCCCGTTCGACGCGGAGGACGCGGTGCAGGACGCGCTCGAGCGAGCCTGGCGCGGCCGGGCGTCGTACGATCCCGCCAGGGCGGCGCTGTCCACCTGGGTGTATCGCATCGCCCGCAACGTGTGCGTGGACCGGCTCCGCGAGGCGCCGCGGCGCCCGCTGCCGCGCGACCTGACGGATCCGGGCCTCGACGTCGGTGCACCACTGGTGCCGGCGCTGGATGTGCCGTGGCTGGTGCCGGCGCCCACCCGCTGGTGGCCGGACTCCGAGCCGGAGCGCGCGGTCGCCGAAGCGTCCGGGGTGCGGCTCGCGGTGACGCTCGTCCTGCAGGCGCTGCCACCGACGCAGCGCGGGGTGTTCATCCTGCGCGAGGTGCTCGGACATACGGCGGCGGAGACGGCCGAGATCCTCGAGACGAGCGTGCCCTCGGTGAACTCCGCCCTGCAGCGGGCGAAGGCCGCCGTCGCCGAGCGCTCCTCACGCCCCGCTCCGCTGCGGCGGGAGACCGTGGAGGGGTACGCGAGGGCGATCGAGCGGGCCGACGCGGCGGCGCTGGCCGAGCTCGTCGCCGCCGACGTGCTGTTCGAGATGCCGCCGGTGCCGTCCTGGTCGATCGGCCGCGAGACGTACGCCGCGTTCATGGCGCACCTGTTCGAGTGGCAGGGCACCCGCTGGCAGACCCGGCCGACCTCGGCCAACGGGCAGCACGGCTTCCTCCTTCTGCGCGTCGACGACGACGGTGCGCATCCGCACACCGTGCAGCTGTTCGAGGCCGATGCATCCGGCGAGCGGATCGGCCATGTGCTGGTCTACCGGGACGACGCGCTGTTCAGGCTGTTCGAGCGGGACGGCCTCGTCGCGGTGTGAGCCCGTCGCGCGGTTTCCGTCCGCACCGATGAGTTCGGCGCCCCTCGTCCGTATATCTCTCTGAAGCCCGCCGCGGAGGATCCGCATCGGGCACGACGCAAGGAGCATGACATGGCACGCATCATCGTGGCGCAGTTCATCACCCTCGACGGGGTCGTGGAGGATCCGGACGGATCCGACGGCACGCCCTTCGGCGGATGGTGCTTCCGGCACGGCCCCGAGGCGATCTCGGGGGACAAGTTCCACTACGGGCCGATCCTGCAGTCGGGGATCTTCCTGTTCGGGCGCCGCACCTGGGAGGCGTTCTCCGCACTGTGGCCGCCGCGCGACGCGACGGATCCGTTCGCGCGGGCGCTGAACGCCGCGGACAAGGCCGTCGTGACGGGCGGTGACATCGATCTCGGCCGGTGGCAGAACTCCCGGCAGGTCGAGGCGGATCCGGTCGGCTGGGCGCGGAAGACCGCCGCAGAGCGCGACGTCGTCGTCATCGGCAGCGGCTCGCTCGTCGAGCGCTTCGTCGCGGAAGGCGCGGTCGACGAGTACCGGCTGCGGGTGTTCCCGACAGCGACCGGTGCGGGGCGTCGCCTGTTCCCCGACGGCGCGGCGCTCGACCTCGTGAGCGTCGAGCAGGTGGGCCCGACGAGCCTGATGATCGCCACGCCGTCGCGGTGAGCGGGCCGGGCGAGCACAGCCTCGCCCCCATGTCCGAGATGAGACGCGGTGCCCTCACGGGCACCGCGTCTCGTCCTGCATCCCCGGCGACTACAGAACCGACTCGGCTTCCTTCAGCACCCCGCGCAGGATCCCGGTGATCTCGCGGAACTCCGCCGGGCCCACGGTGAGCGGCGGGGCGAGCTGGATCACGGGATCCCCGCGGTCATCGGCGCGGCAGTACAGGCCCGCCTCGAACAGGGCGCCGGAGAGGAAGCCGCGCAGTAGCCGCTCCGACTCGTCGTCGTCGAACGTCTCGCGGGTCGTCTTGTCCTTGACCAGCTCGATCCCGAAGAAGTAGCCGTCGCCGCGCACGTCGCCCACGAGCGGCAGGTCGAGCAGGGTCTCCAGCTCGGCACGGAACAGCGGCGAGTTCTCGCGGACCCGCTCGTTCAGCTTCTCCTCGTCGAAGATGTCCAGGTTCTCCAGGGCGACCGCGGCCGACACGGGGTGTCCGCCGAAGGTGTAGCCGTGCGGGAACGACAGGTCGCCGTGCGCGAACGGCTCGTAGATGCGGTCGCTCACGATCGCGGCGCCCAGGGGCGAGTAGCCGCTCGTGATGCCCTTGGCGCAGGTGATGATGTCGGGCACGTAGCCGTAGGCGTCGCATGCGAACATGTGCCCGATCCGGCCGAACGCGCAGATCACCTCGTCCGAGACGAGCAGCACGTCGTAGCGGTCGCAGATCTCCCGCACCCGCCGGAAGTAGCCAGGAGGCGGCGGGAAGCAGCCGCCCGAGTTCTGCACCGGCTCGAGGAAGACGGCGGCCACCGTGTCGGGCCCCTCGAACTGGATCATCTCCTCGATACGGTCCGCCGCCCAGACGCCGAACGCCTCGGGATCCGTCGGAGCGCCCATCTCAGCGGCACGGTAGATGTTCGTGTTCGGCACGCGGAAGCCGCCGGGCGTGACCGGCTCGAACATCGCCTTCATCGCCGGGATGCCGGTGATCGCGAGCGCCCCCTGGGTCGTGCCGTGGTAGGCGATCGAGCGCGAGATGACCTTGTGCTTGGTGTGCTTGCCGCGCAGCTTCCAGTAGTGCTTGGCGAGCTTGAACGCGGTCTCGACGGCCTCGCCGCCACCGCTTGTGAAGAAGACGCGGTTCAGGTCGCCCGGCGCGTAGCCGGCGAGGCGGTCCGCGAGCTCGATCGCCGCGGGGTGCGCGTACGACCACAGCGGGAAGAACGCCAGCTGCTCCGCCTGCTTCGCGGCGGCCTCGGCGAGCCGCTTGCGGCCGTGGCCGGCGTTGACGACGAAGAGGCCGGCCAGCCCGTCGATGTACTGCTTGCCGGTGTCGTCCCAGATGTGGTGACCCTCGCCCCGGACGATGATCGGCACCCCGCTGCGGTCCATCGTGGACTGGCGGGTGAAGTGCATCCAGAGGTGATCGTGTGCTTTCCGTTGCAGATCGGCGCTCATGCTCCGATCCTGTCACTCCAACTCGGAGATGACAACAGAAACCGTAGGTCGGAATCGGCGGATCCTGCGGATTCCGAGGATCAGGAGGAGGCTTCCTCAGAGCAGCGGGACGGCCTCGGTGTCCGGCAGCGGGGACGCGTCGCGGTGCCGGAGGTCCGGGAAGGAGCGCACGAAGACGACCGAGACCACGAGTGCGGCGGCGGCGAACAGGGCGGCGGCGAGGCAGGCGCCGACGGGGCTGTGCGCGCTGTCGATGAGGAAGCCGGCGATCGCGGATCCGGCGGCGGCGCCGATGAGCTGTCCGGTGCCGACCCAGCCGTAGGCCTCCGCGGTCTCGGAGAACTTGACGCTCGCGGACGTCATCGCGAACAGCACGGCGAGGGCCGGCGCGACGCCGATGCCGGCGGCGACCAGCGTGCCGCCCAGCCAGAAGACGTTCAGCGAGATCATCGTCAGCGAGAGCCCGACCGTCACGACCACGAGACGGCGCGCCATCGCCCACGGACCGATCGGGATCCGGCCCGATGCCAGGCCGCCGATCAGGCTGCCGACCGAGAAGAGCGCCAGCACGAGTCCTGCCTGCAGTCCGCCCTCGTCGAAGGTCTTCACGACGCCCACCTCGACCGCCGCGCAGCAGCCGATCAGCAGGAAGCCGATCGCCGTGGCCAGCAGCACCGGCGGCTTGAGCACCACGGCGCCGAACCCGCGGCGGCTGCGCGGGATCCGCACCCTCCCGACCTCGGGGGAGAGGATGAACCAGGCGCCGCCCGTGACGAGCACGGCCGCCACCAGCAGCAGGCCCTGCTCGGTGCCGACCTGGGTGGAGACCACTGTGATCACCACCGGCGCGACGATCCAGATGATCTCCTGCAGCGACGCGTCCAGCGAGAACAGCGGCGTCAGCTGGGACGAGTTCACGAGCTTCGGGTAGATCGTGCGCACCGCCGACTGGATCGGCGGCGTGGACAGCCCGGCGATGAGCCCCAGCGCCATCTGGCCGGCCAACGGCAGGGGCAGGAAGGCGAGCCCGAGGAACGCCAGCACGCACACGGCGAGGGTGAGGGTGAGCACCCGGCGCATGCCCCAGCGGCCCATCCAGCGGCTCGTGACGGGGCCGGCCACGGCCTGTCCCACCGAGGAGGCGGCGAGCACGAGGCCGGCCGCGCCGTAGGAGCCGGTGATGTGCTCGACGTGCAGCAGGATCGCGAGGCTGGACATGCCGTTGGGGAAGCGTGCGGTCAGCTGCGCGGCGATGATGCGTCCCACCCCCGGGGTGCGCAGAAGCTCCCTGTATCCCGTTCCGGCCACGGATCCACGTTACCGGTCGGTCGCTCTCCAGACGGCGGTCGGGCCCCGCGCGCACCCGCGTCCTCGCGACACGCCCGCGACACGCCGGAGGGCGAATTCCACAGCCTGGGGAATGTCGGATGCCCCTTCTAGCGTCGGATCTGTGGACGGATCGGGCCGGGGGATCCGCAGGCCGCGGGATATCGCGGTTCGCGGGGGCTCGGAGCCGTCCTCCGGCTGTGGACAGAACGGTGGAGAGCCTGTGGTCTGGCGGGGGAATGCGGTGGAAAACTACACTGTTGTAACTACTAGCCCTTGTGGTCGGTCCGAACGTCGGTCCCTATATGTAGTATTGAACTCCCGGCAGGGCCACCTGTCCGAAAGCCGGGTTCTGAGGGGAAAGAAGAGGCGCAACACATGTCCATCACGGTCTACACCAAGCCCTCCTGCGTGCAGTGCAACGCGACCTACCGCGCGCTCGACGCGAAGGGCATCGAGTACGAGGTGCACGACGTCTCGGAGGACGCCGCGGCGCTCGAGCACGTGAAGTCGCTCGGCTACCTGCAGGCTCCCGTCGTCGTCACCGACGAGGACCACTGGTCGGGCTTCCGTCCCGACAAGATCGACGAGCTCGCCGCGCGTCTGGCGTAACCCTCCGCGAGGAGCCCTTCGAGTACTTCGAGATTTCAGGGATCGGCGACGAAGAAGAGGAGGCAGTCATGAACACCGCGACAGCGACTGCCGCGCCTCTGCTGGTCTATTTCTCGAGCATCTCGGGCAACACCGCCCGGTTCGTCGGCAAGCTGGGTCTTCCGGCCCGGCGGATCCCGCTGCACAGCACGGAGGAGCCGCTCGTCGTCGACGAGCCGTTCGTCCTGGTCACACCGACCTACGGCGGCGGGCAGGGGCGGGGCGACGAGAAGGGCGCCGTGCCGAAGCAGGTCATCCGGTTCCTCAACGACGAGCGCAACCGGCGACACATCCGCGGAGTGATCTCCGCAGGCAACACCAACTTCGGCGACGCGTTCTGCGCCGCCGGTGACATCATCAGCCGCAAGTGCCACGTGCCCCACTTGTACCGGCTCGAGATCTACGGCACACAGGACGACGTCGATCGGGTGACCGACGGATTGGATCAATGGTGGGTATTGCAATCGAGCACGCAGAGCGTGACGCACTGAAGGACTCAGCGCCGGCGAAGGTCGAGGCCGCGTTCAAGGCCGACGCAGCATACGAAGGGATCGACTATCACGCCCTCAACGCGATGCTGAACCTGTACGACGCGGACGGCAAGATCCAGTTCGACGCGGACAAGCGCGCGGCGCGGGAGTACTTCCTGCAGCACGTCAACCAGAACACGGTGTTCTTCCACTCGCTCAAGGAGCGCCTGGATTACCTCGTGGAGAAGGAGTACTACGAGGGCGCCGTCCTGGAGAAGTACTCGTTCGAGTTCATCCAGAAGCTCAACGATCTCGCCTACTCGAAGAAGTTCCGCTTCGAGACGTTCCTCGGCGCGTTCAAGTACTACACGAGCTACACGCTGAAGACCTTCGACGGCAAGCGCTACCTGGAGCGTTTCGAGGACCGCGTCGTGATGACCGCCCTCGCCCTTGCGGACGGCGACGAGAAGCTCGCGACGGGCCTGGTCGAGGAGATCATCTCCGGCCGCTTCCAGCCGGCGACCCCGACCTTCCTCAACGCCGGCAAGGCGCAGCGCGGCGAGCTCGTCAGCTGCTTCCTGCTGCGCATCGAGGACAACATGGAGTCGATCGCCCGTGGCATCAACTCCGCCCTGCAGCTGTCCAAGCGCGGCGGCGGCGTGGCGCTGCTGCTCTCGAACATCCGCGAGTCGGGCGCCCCGATCAAGCAGATCGAGAACCAGTCCTCCGGCATCATCCCCGTGATGAAGCTCCTCGAAGACTCCTTCTCGTACGCGAACCAGCTCGGCGCGCGTCAGGGTGCCGGCGCCGTGTACCTCAACGCGCACCACCCCGACATCATGCGGTTCCTCGACACCAAGCGCGAGAACGCCGACGAGAAGATCCGCATCAAGACGCTGTCGCTGGGCGTCGTCGTGCCGGACATCACGTTCGAGCTGGCCAAGAACGGCGAGGACATGTACCTCTTCTCGCCGTACGACGTCGAGCGCGTCTACGGCGTGCCGTTCGGCGACATCTCCGTCACCGAGAAGTACCGCGAGATGGTCGACGACCCGCGCATCAAGAAGACCAAGATCAACGCGCGCGAGTTCTTCCAGACCCTCGCCGAGATCCAGTTCGAGTCGGGCTACCCGTACATCATGTTCGAGGACACGGTGAACAAGGCCAACCCGATCAAGGGCCGGATCAACATGTCCAACCTCTGCAGCGAGATCCTGCAGGTGAACACGCCGACGACGTACAACGAGGACCTCTCGTACGACCAGATCGGCAAGGACATCTCCTGCAACCTGGGCTCGCTCAACATCGCCCTGGCGATGGACGGCGGCGACCTGGGCAAGACGGTCGAGATGAGCATCCGCGCCCTGACCGCGGTCAGCCAGCAGAGCCACATCGCTTCGGTCCGTTCGATCGAGGACGGCAACGACCGCTCGCACGCGATCGGCCTGGGCCAGATGAACCTGCACGGCTACCTCGCCCGCGAGCATGTCTTCTACGGTTCCGAAGAGGGCGTCGACTTCACCAACATCTACTTCTACTCCGTCCTGTTCCACGCGCTGACCGCGTCGAACCGGATCGCGATCGAGCGCGGCGAGACCTTCGACGGGTTCGCCGACTCGACGTACGCGTCGGGTGAGTTCTTCGACAAGTACATCGATCAGGAGTGGGTGCCCGCGACCGACAAGGTCAAGGACATGTTCGCCGGTCACCACATCCCGACGCAGGACGACTGGAAGGCGCTCAAGGCGTCGATCCAGGAGCACGGCATCTACAACCAGAACCTGCAGGCCGTCCCGCCGACCGGATCCATCTCCTACATCAACAACTCGACGAGCTCGATCCACCCGATCGCGGCGAAGGTGGAGATCCGCAAGGAAGGCAAGCTCGGCCGCGTCTACTACCCGGCGGCGTTCATGACGAACGACAACCTGGAGTACTACGAAGACGCCTACGAGATCGGCTACGAGAAGGTCATCGACACCTACGCCGCTGCCACGCAGCACGTCGACCAGGGCCTGTCGCTGACGCTGTTCTTCAAGGACACTGCCACCACGCGTGACATCAACAAGGCGCAGATCTATGCCTGGCGCAAGGGCATCAAGACGATCTACTACATCCGTCTGCGTCAGATGGCCCTCGAGGGCACCGACATGGCCGAATGCGTCAGCTGCACGCTGTGATCCGTCGTTCGCTCTGGGATTTCTGAAGGAAGAGACATGACCCCCGAACCGCTCAAGCTGGTCGACCGCGTGCAGGCGATCAACTGGAACAAGATCCAGGACGACAAGGACCTCGAGGTCTGGAACCGTCTGGTGAACAACTTCTGGCTGCCCGAGAAGGTGCCGCTGTCCAACGACATCCAGTCGTGGAACACGCTCACCCCCGAGGAGCAGACCCTCACCATGCGGGTGTTCACCGGCCTCACGCTGCTGGACACGATCCAGGGCACCGTCGGCGCCGTCTCGCTCATCCCCGATGCGATCACCCCGCACGAGGAGGCCGTCTACACGAACATCGCGTTCATGGAGTCGGTGCACGCGAAGAGCTACTCCTCGATCTTCTCGACGCTGTGCTCGACGAAGGAGATCGACGAGGCGTTCCGCTGGTCGGTGGAGAACCCGAACCTTCAGAAGAAGGCTCAGATCGTCATGGACTACTACCGCGGGGACGAGCCGCTCAAGCGCAAGGTCGCCTCGACCCTGCTGGAGAGCTTCCTGTTCTACTCGGGGTTCTACCTGCCGATGCACTGGTCGTCGCGGGCGAAGCTCACCAACACGGCCGACCTCATCCGCCTCATCATCCGCGACGAGGCCGTGCACGGGTACTACATCGGCTACAAGTACCAGCGGGGTCTCGAGACGCTCGACCAGGCCAAGCGGGACGAGCTGAAGGACTACACGTTCTCGCTCCTCTACGAGCTCTACGACAACGAGGTGCAGTACACGCAGGACCTGTACGACGGCGTCGGCCTCACTGAGGACGTCAAGCGCTTCCTGCATTACAACGCGAACAAGGCGCTCATGAACCTCGGCTACGAGGCGATGTTCCCCGCGACCGTGACGAACGTGAACCCGGCGATCCTGTCGGCGCTCTCGCCCAACGCGGACGAGAACCACGACTTCTTCTCGGGATCCGGATCCTCCTACGTCATCGGCAAGGCCGAGGCCACCGAGGACGAGGACTGGGACTTCTGAGAATCCCAGGTCAGAGTTGATTACTTGTCAGGAGGTGAAGATGGCTCACGGAGCACAGATGGTCGGCGGCACGTTCGGCGCGGGCGGCATTGCCCACATCCTGCCCACATCTCATCGACACCGATCGTGCGCGGCGTGTTCGTCGCGCACCCTGGCGACCCATTCAGGGGGGTCCTCGCGCTACTGCGGGGACCCCCCTTTCAGTCTTCCCATCAGCACCAGAAGGAAAGTCCTTCTGGGTTGCCGGGGAGGGTAAGGAGAGAAATGCTCAAGCATTTCCCGCAGGGCCCCGATGGGGCATGGAAGACCGGGCAGCGTGTGCCGCTCGACGGAAGGTGGGCGGACCAGTACGGTCTCGTCACGTTCCATGAGCGGGGAGCAACGTTCCCGCCGTGCATCGACCGCAAGGGAGAGTGCGCGTACCGCTATCTGGTGGAAGCTGTTGCAGCAGCTTGATCCACTGACTCTCTAGCTAAGAGTGGCATCGGCCTCCGACTTCGGTCGGGGGCCTTTGTCGTACCTCGCGGTCGATCCACGGTGGGGACAACACAAAGCATCGCCGAAATATGCCACCTATGCAAGGCCGATGCGTCCTGTGCGGTCTGCTGGCCTGCTCACATCATGGCCCATACCGGCCAACGCGGACCAACGGCGCCGCGCAGGCGTGAAGCTTGTCACGCGGTGCGCTGTCACCGGATCCGCGATCTGCCCCTCCGTGCTCGCCGCGGCACGCTCGAGCAGCACGACATATCGAGCGGGGGATAGGCCGAGCTCCCATACCCGCACGCGACGAGCGGATGGTTCACGCGCACCGTGCGAGCCGCGCAGATCCAGGACGCATCGATTCCCCGTATCACGCCCCACGACCTCCGGCACACCGCCGCGTCACTCGCGGTCTCCGCAGGCGCGAACCCGAAGGTAGTGCAGAGGATGCTCGGCCACGCGTCGGCAGCAATGACGCTCGACGTCTACGCCGACCTGTTCGAGGACGATCTCGACGACGTCGCGGTCGCGATGAGTGCCGCACGTAAGACGGCCATGTCCGACGCCTCCCGTGCCCACATTCTGCCCACACTTCGCGCCAGCGCAGGCCGTCGGACACCATCGCAATCCCCCTCTTAGCCTGCGGTTTTCTCTCAAAGGCAACGCCATCAAGGGGCATAGCGAGGAACCACGACTTCTTCTCGGGATCCGGATCCTCCTACGTCATCGGCAAGGCCGAGGCCACCGAGGACGAGGACTGGGACTTCTGAGTCACAGCAGCCGAGAGGCCCGGATCCGCGTTCATCGCGGGTCCGGGCCCTTTGTCGTCCCGGTGAGGATCAGCCGTTGCACAGGCGAAGGCGAGGAGGGCGCTGACCTGCGCGCAGGGTGCTGGTCGCGTGGACGGCGGATGTGTCAGGGTTGAGCGATGAGCGGGATGCTGTCGATCGGGGACTTCTCGCGCTACGCCGGGCTGAGCATCAGGATGCTGCGCCACTACGACGAGCGCGGGCTGCTCGAGCCCGCCGAAGTGGATCCGGTCACGGGGTACCGCCGCTACGCACCGTCGCAGCTGGGCAGGGCCGGACGGATCCGGAGCCTGCGCGACGCGGGGTGCGGCATCGCCGAGATCGCCGAGCTGCTGCCGCTCTTCGATGACCCGGCAGCGCTCTCGCTCCGCATCGAAGGCCATCTCCGGCGACTCGACGAGGAGGCCCTCCGGCTGAGCCGGCAGCGCGCCCTCGCGGAATCGCTCGTGGCTGCCGCCGGCAGCCGTACTGCGCCGATCACCGTGCAGGAACGGGAGTTCCCGTCCCTCCGGGTCCTGCTGACCCGCCGCACCGTCGCCGACTACCCCGCGGAGGGCGAGCTCTGGGCCGACCTGCGCCGGCTCCTCGCGCGCCCAGGCGGTGTGGACGGAGCCGAGCTCGGCGAGACCATCGGCGCCACGTACTTCGACGAGGAGTTCCGCGACGAAGACGTCGAGATGGCGATCTGGCGGGAGTTCACCGGAGAAGCCCCGAAGGGGACGGGTTTCGAAGTCGCCCTGCTGCCACCGCAGCGCGTCGTGTGGGCGACGCACCGCGGCGGGTTCGACACCATCGCGGTCACGACGGAGGCCATCGGCGCATGGGTCGTCGACCGAGGGCTGGCGCGGACGGGACCGATGTTCAACGTCTACGTCGTCGGCCCCGGGGCCGAGCCGAATCCCGACGCCTGGGTCACGGAGGTCAACGTCCCCGTCGGCTGACGTCGTCTGGCGTCGGCAGTTGACCCTCACACGGTGGCAGGCCCGATGCTCGATCGCGGCGGACGAATCGGACGCCGAAAACGAAAGGGCAGGGACATGACGGATCTGGTGAATTACTTCGAGGTCGGAACCCCGGATCCGGAGGCGGCGCGCGCGTTCTACGGCGGCGTCTTTGGGTGGGAGTTCGGCTCGCCGAGCCCCGCGGGATACGGTTTCGTGAACGGAACCGCAGGCGGGTTGTGGGACACGACCCAGGCGGGCGGCGGGCACTGGGCCGTGTTCTATGTCGAGGTCGCCGACATCCACGCGACGCTGGAGACGGCCCGGTCGGCAGGCGCGGGCGTCGTGCTGCCGCTCGTCGACAACGGCGCGATCCTCTTCGCGCATCTGAGCGATCCGGCGGGCAATCGCTTCGGGGTGTGGCAGCGGAAGACAGACTGAGCGGCCCGGCGGCCCAGGCGCTAGGCGTGCCCGATCGGCACGCGCAGCGCCCCGCCGGGTGAGGAAGAATGTGCCCAGGCTTCGTGAGGGCGCTTTTCGAGGCGGATGCACAGTGTCGCATGCCCCCTGGTGCATACGGGTGCGCGTAGCGTGAAGACAGCGATCGGCGCCCGCCCTTGGCTTCCGCCCCGGTCACGGCCGGACACATGTAAGGCGCTGCGAGATGGCAACCGTGTACACAGAAACTCCGGCCCGGCTCGGACCCGTCCGACAGACGTACGCACGCCAGGAGGACTTCCCCCACGTGGCGCGGGCCTTCGTGGAGGTGTCGCGCGTCGTGCGCGAGACCGGGCTGATGCAGCGGACGCCGCGGTTCTACGCCTTCGTGGCCGCCGGGATCGCCCTCGCCTTCGGCGGCGCCATCACCGGGTTCATCCTGTTCGGCGACAGCTGGTACCAGCTCCTCATCGCCGCCGGTCTCGGGATCATCTTCACCCAGGTCGCCTTCCTCGCGCACGAGGCCGCGCACCGGCAGATCCTCTCCTCCGGCCCGGCGAACGACCGGCTCGCCCGCATCCTGGCGGCCGGGGTCGTCGGCATCAGCTACGCCTGGTGGGACTCGAAGCACAGCCGTCACCACGCGAACCCGAACCGCGTCGGCAAGGATCCCGACATCGAGGTCGACACCATCTCCTTCCTGGAGGAGGACGCCGTGCAGGCGCGGGGTCTTCGCCGGATGATCACCCGCAAGCAGGGCTGGCTGTTCTTCCCGCTGCTGACGCTCGAGGGCCTGAATCTGCACTACCTCGGCATCAAGCACCTGGCCGGCCGCGCACCCGTGAAGGGCCGCTGGACGGAGATCGGCCTGCTCGCCGCGCGCTTCGCGGTCGTCCTGACGCCGATCTTCGTGCTGCTCCCGCTGGGCAAGGCCGCTGCGTTCGTCGGCGTCATGGTCGCGGTCTTCGGCGTGTACATGGGCGCGTCCTTCGCACCGAACCACAAGGGCATGGCCGTGATCGCCCCGGATGCGCGCCTCGACTTCTTCTCGAAGCAGGTGCACACGTCGCGCAACATCCGCGGCGGCTGGTGGGCCACCTGGCTCATGGGCGGGCTCAACTACCAGGTCGAGCACCACCTCTTCCCGAGCATGTCCCGCCTGCACCTCGGCCGTGCCAGCGAGATCGTCCGCGAATTCTGCGACACCCACGACGTGCCCTACACCGAGACCTCGCTGTGGCGGTCCTACGCGATCGTGATCGACTACCTGAACCGGGTCGGCCTCGCCGCCCGCGACCCGTTCGACTGCCCCATGGTCGGGCAGTACCGGCGGGCCTGATCCCCGCGCGGGACGCCTGAACAGCACGGGCCGGATGCGCAATGCATCCGGCCCGTGCTGTGTCAATCCCCTGGGTTCTCGCCGTCTCGGAGCTAGCGTGAGCGAACGACATCCGGTGCGTGAGAACGCCCGGGTAGAGAAGCGGAGGTACATGTCATGGGCATCGGAACCGGCATCGTTCTGTTCGTGATCGGCGCGATCCTGGAATTCGCCCTGAACGTCCAGGTCTCGTGGATCGATCTGCACCTCGTCGGCTACATCCTGATGATCGCCGGCGTGGTCGTCTTCCTCATCAGCCTGATCCTGCTCCTCGTGCGGCGCCGCCGCCCCCCGGTGGCCTCGACCGACGACGACCTGCTCTGACGCCCGTCGCCGCCCTTACCGGCGC
>NZ_JBQEOZ010000001.1:61611-258495 GCF_052045495.1 Microbacterium sp. 22242
CGCCCTGGTGGAGGGGTCCTGTGCCGCCACCGCGTCCTGATCGCCCTCGATCGCGGGGGCGATCTGCAGCGCCAGCTGCTTGCCGAGCTCGACGCCCCACTGGTCGAAGGAGTTGATGCCCCAGATCGCGCCCTGGGTGAACGTGATGTGCTCGTAGAGCGCGATCAGCTGGCCGAGCACGGCCGGGGTCAGTGCGGGCGCGAAGATCGACGTGGTCGGGCGGTTGCCGGGGAACGTGCGGGCGGCGACCAGAGGGCCGGTGGTTCCTTCGGCCTCCACCTCGGCGGCCGTCTTGCCGAACGCGAGCGCCTTGGTCTGGGCGAGGAAGTTCGCGAGGAACAGGCCGTGCACGTCACGCCCGTCGTCCTCGAGGGGATAGGCCGGGTTGGCCACCGCGATGAAGTCGGCGGGGATGAGCCGGGTGCCCTGGTGGATCAGCTGGTAGAACGCGTGCTGGCCGTTGGTGCCCGGCTCGCCCCAGAAGACCTCGCCCGTGTCGGTGGTGACGGGGGTGCCGTCCCAGCGCACCGACTTGCCGTTCGACTCCATCGTGAGCTGCTGCAGGTAGGCGGGGAAGCGGCTCAGCTGCTGCGCATACGGCAGCACGGCGTGCGACTGCGCGCCGAGGAAGTTGCCGTACCAGACGTTGAGCAGACCCATCAGCACCGGGACGTTGCGGTCCAGGGGAGTGGTGCGCACGTGCTCGTCGACGGCGTGGAAGCCCGCGAGCAGCTCGCGGAAGGCGTCGGGCCCGAACGTGATGACGAGGGACAGACCGATCGCGGAGTCCACCGAGTACCGCCCGCCGACCCAGTCCCAGAAGCCGAAGGCGTTCGCGGGGTCGATGCCGAAGGCGGCGACCCGGTCGAGGGCGGTGGACACCGCGACGAAGTGGTGCGCCACGGCGTCCGTACGGCTGTCCTCGTCGTCGGCGATCGCGCCCGACGCGGTGAGGCCTCGCCAGAGCCAGTCGCGGGCGAGGCGGGCGTTGGTGAGCGTCTCGAGCGTGGTGAACGTCTTCGACGCGACGATGAACAGCGTCGTCTCGGGATCGAGGTCGGCGGTCTTCTGGGCGATGTCGGTGGGGTCGATGTTCGACACGAACCGGGCCTGGATGCCCGCGTCCGCGTAGGGCTTGAGCGCCTCGTAGACCATCACGGGCCCGAGATCGGAGCCGCCGATGCCGATGTTGACGACGTGCGTCACCTTCTTGCCGGTGATGCCCAGCCAGCCGCCCGAGCGAACCCGATCGGCGAACGCGGCCATGGCGTCGAGCACCGCATGCACGTCCGTGTCGACCTGCTGGCCGTCGACGACGAGGGCCGGCTCCGCATCCTTCGGACGGCGCAGCGCGGTGTGCAGCACGGCACGATCCTCGGTGGTGTTGATGTGGACGCCGGAGAGCATCTCGGCGAAGCGCTCGGCGACGCCGGTCTGCTCCGCCAGCCCGACCAGGGCTGCACGCACGTCGGACGTGACGAGGTTCTTCGACAGGTCGACGCGCAGGTCGGCGAGGTCGAACGTGAGGTTCTCGACGCGCTGCGCGTCGTCCGCGAACCAGCCGCGAAGATCGGGGGTGAACGAGTCCCGCAGCGCGGTGAGCTCGTGCCAGGCGGTGGTCGAGGTGGGATCGATCGGGGAGGTCATGGCACCACGCTAATCCCCCTGTGGGGATTCCGCGCAGACATGTCGAACGGCTGCGGCGGGGCCGGGGAGCAGCGCCCCTCGGGCGCCGGTCCCCGGCCTCCGCTCAGGCCTGACCGCTGCGATCGGGGACCTGCTGCAGGGTCCAGCGGTTGCCGTCGGGGTCGGCGAACGTGACGAAGCGGCCCCAGGCCAGCTCGTTCACGCCGTCCGCCTCGGCTCCGATGTCGCGCAAGTGCGCGAGCGCCTCGTCCGCATCGGGCACGACGACCTGGATCGTGTTCTGCCGGCCCGGCTCGAGGTCGATTCCGAGACCGGTGCCGAACGCGATCGAGCACGCGGATCCCGGCGGCGTCATCTGCACGAATCGCAGGCCCTCGTACGGGACCTCGTCGAAGTCGGCGTGGAACCCGACCCGCTCGTAGAACTCCTTCGCACGGTCGACGTCCGTGACCGGCACGAAGATGAGCTCGATCTTCCAGTCCATGCTGCACGCTCCTTCCGGCGGTTCGTCCGCCGTCGCCTCGACGCTACGCCGGGCCACCGACATTCCGGTGGCCCGGCGAGAAGCCCGTCGCCCGAGGAGCGCGGCGGCCTCAGTCCTCGTCGCGCAGCGCCTCGGTCGCCTGGCGATGCGGCAGCACGGGGTGCATGCCGGTGTACCCCTCGCGCTGCCGGGATGCGGCGAGGATCCCCTTCCGGGCGGCGAACCACCCGACGATCAGCGCCGGGATGATCACGACCAGGGAGGCGAGCACCCAGCGTCCCGTCTCGGTGAAGCCCATCGTGACGAGCACGAAGAGCAGGAAGGCGAGCGTGAGATAACCGGTGTACGGCGCCCCGAACATCCGGAACGACGAGCGCTCCAGCACGCCGCGCCTGGTCAGCGAGTGGAACTTGAGCTGGCACACCACGATCGTGGCCCAGCCGCCGATGATGCCCAGGGCGGAGACCTCGAGCACGATCTCGAACGCCTGGGACGGCACCACCGCGTTGAGGACGACGCCCGCGAGCGTGATCATTGAGGTGAGCAGGATCCCGCCGTACGGGACCCCGTTGCGGCTCATCACGGCGGTGAACCGCGGCGCCGATCCGTTCACCGACATCGAGCGCAGGATCCGTCCCGTCGAGTACAGCCCCGCGTTCAGGCTGGACAGCGCGGCGGTCAGCACCACGAAGTTCATCACCGACCCCGCGATCGCTCCGGTGTCCGCGCCGCCCAGGTGCGAGAAGAACGTCACGAACGGCGATTCGCCCGCCTTGTACGTGCCGAACGGCAGCAGCAGCGACAGCAGCAGGATCGATCCGACGTAGAACACCGCGATGCGGATCACCACCGTGTTGATCGCGCGCGGCATGATCTTCTCCGGCTCCGCGGTCTCGCCCGCCGCAGTGCCGACGAGCTCGATCGACGCGTACGCGAACACCACGCCCGAGATCGCGATGAGGGGCGGGAAGAGGCCCAGGGGCGCGATGCCGCCGTGATCCGCGATGACCGAGAACCCCGTCGGGCCCACGTCGGTCGAGCCGTGCAGGATCAGGATCACGGTGCCGATCACGAGGAACGCGATGAGCGCCACGACCTTGATCATGGCGAACCAGAACTCCATCTCGCCGAACAGCTTGACGCTGACGAGGTTCAGCGAGAGCACGACGACCAGGGCGACCAGCGCGATCACCCACTGCGGCACGCTGCGCAGCGGCTCCCAGTACTGCGCCCAGAACTTCACGTAGAGCGCCGCGGCGGTGACGTCGACGATCGAGGTCATCGCCCAGTTCAGGAAGTACAGCCAGCCGCTGACGAACGCCATCTTCTCGCCGAAGAACTCGCGTGCGTAGGACACGAAGGAGCCAGACGACGGGCGGTGCAGCACCAGCTCGCCGAGCGCCCGCAGGATGAGGAAGGCGAAGAAGCCGCAGAGCGCGTAGACGAAGATCAGGGCGGGGCCGCTCGAGGCGAGACGGCCGCCGGCGCCCATGAACAGGCCCGTGCCGATCGCGCCGCCGATCGCGATCATCTGGATCTGCCGCGGCCGCAGCGCCTTGTGGTAGCCGGCCTCCTCGCTGGAGAAGTCCTCGACCGCGGTCAGCCGGTCTCCGGTGAGCTCCCGCTCGTTCTCCAGTGCGTCCTCGGGATCGAGGGCCGGTCCCGGATGCTGCTCGCTCATGCGGCGCCTTTCGTCTGTGCTCGATCGCCCGCTGGCCAGGGCCGAGAGCCATTATCGTCCCGCGTGCGGATATCCTGCGTCCGCGATCCTCTCCCGGATCGGCGACGCGGTGCGGCGATCTCGCGGCGCGGCTCCGAACCGGAGCCCGCTCGCCGGTCCGGTCCGGTGCGGTCGGTCCGGTCCGGCGCGGTCCGGTGCGAGGCAGAATGAGGCATGGCCGATACCACGCTCGTCGGCGACGCGATGCTGACCCGGGCCGAAGGACTCGCCCAGGGCCGCGCCGCGCGCGACCGCACCCCGCGTTCCGAGCTCGCCGCGATCACCCGGAAGGGCCGCGATCCGCTCGGGATCCTGCAGCGGCAGAACAGCACCCGGCTGCCCGGCCTGGTCCCGCTGCGCACCGAGCGCATGGCCGCGAGCGCCGCCGCCTTCTACCGCGGCTCGGCCGTGCTGATGGCCGCGGACTTCGCCCGGGAGCCGAACACCGGGATCCTGGTGCCGTCCTGCGGCGACGCGCACATCGGGAACTTCGGCTTCTTCGCCTCGCCGCAGCGCACCCTGCTGTTCGACCTGGACGACTTCGACGAGGCCGCGTGGGCGCCCTGGGAGTGGGACCTGAAGCGCCTGGTCGCCAGCGTCGTGATCGGCGCGCGAGCCGATCGCGGCTCCGCCGTCGCCGACGAGGCCGCGCGGCGCAGCGTGATCGCCTATGTCAGGGCGCTCGGCGCCGCGGTGAACGCCGATCCGCTGCAGCGCTATTTCGCGCACTTCGACGCGAGCGCGCGCCTGGAGGGCCTCGACGTGGACTCGCGGCAGGACCTGCAGAAGGCGATCGCGGCAGCGGAGAAGCGGACCACGGATCGCGCCGCTCGCAGGCTGACCGAGAAGGGGAAGGATGGCCGGCTGCGCTTCGTCGAGCAGCCTCCGGTCATGACCCACGCCGATCCGGACCTCCGTGCGATCGGCGATGAGGCGTTCCGGTCGTACGCCGAGTCGGCGCACGTCGACATCCAGCTGCTGCTGCGGCAGTACCGGGTGCGCGACGTCGCCCGCCGCGTGGTGGGAGTGGGAAGCGTCGGCACCCGCTGCTACCTGGCGGTGCTGAGCACCTCGGACGCGGAGCCGATGATCCTGCAGGTGAAGGAGGCGGGGCGGAGCGTGCTGGCCGAGTACGGCGGCATCGCGCAGCCCGCCGACCTGAAGGATCTCATCGACGAGCACGGGCAGGGCGCGAGAGTCGTCGGGATGCAGCGCGTGCTGCAGGCGTTCTCGGACCCGTTCCTCGGGCACATCCACGGCACGGGTCAGGACTCCCGCGCAGGCCGGGACTACTACGTGCGGCAGTTCCACGACATGAAGGGGTCGATCGACACCGACGAGATCCAGGACGAGGGGTACCTCGAGTACGCCGTGGCCTGCGCGATCACCCTCGCCCGCGCGCACGCCCAGGCGCCCGCCGCGCCCCTGATCGCGGGATACGCCGGCAAGGGCGGCCAGCTGGCCGATATCCTGGTGCGCTGGGCGAACGAGTACGCCGATCTCGTGGAGCGGGACTACCAGGCGTTCGTGGCACAGGCGCAGGCGAACAAGACCGCGGCGGCGCAGGACACGGCCGCCGAGACGACGAAGGAGAGCACGGCATGAAGCAGATCCGATTCGCCGGAGGCAGCGCGCCGGCCGTGATCGCCGGAATGATGCGCATCGAAGACCTGACGGACGCTCAGATCCGCGAGCTCTACGACACCGCCCGCACGAGCGGGATCGACTTCTTCGATCACGCCGACATCTACGGGCGCGCGATGCACGGCTGCGAGAAGCGGTTCGGCGAGGCGCTGGGGCTGTCCGCGGCGGAACGCGACGAGATCACGCTGCAGACGAAGTGCGGCATCGTGCCGGCCGAGGGGGTATTCGACTTCTCCTACGACCACATCGTCCGTCAGGTGGAGGGGTCGCTCGCGGCCCTGCGCACGGACCGGATCGACGTGCTGCTGCTGCATCGTCCTGACGCGCTCGTGGAGCCAGAGGAGGTCGCGCGGGCGTTCGACGAGCTGCACGCGTCGGGCAAGGTGCGCTCCTTCGGCGTCTCGAACCACACCCCGCGCCAGATCGACCTGCTGAAGACCGCGGTGACGCAGCCGATCGTGGCGAACCAGCTGCAGCTGTCGATCACGCATGCGCCGGTCATCGCCCAGCCGCTCGCAGCCAACATGGGCGACCTCGATCAGAGCGTCGTGCGCGACGGCGGCGGCATCGTGGAGTACTGCCGCATCGAGGGCATCACCGTGCAGGCGTGGTCGCCCTATCAGGCCGGCTTCTTCACGGGCGTGTTCCTGGGCAACCCGGACTACCCCGAGCTCAACACGGCGATCGACCGGATCGCCGCAGCGCACGGGGTCACCCCGACCGCGATCGCCACCGCCTGGATCACGCGGCACCCGGCCGGCATGCAGGTCGTGCTCGGCACCACGACCCCCTCCCGGGTGCGAGAGGCGGCCGACGGCGCCGACGTGGAGCTGAGCCGCGCCGAGTGGTACGAGCTGTTCCGGGCCGCCGGGCACACGCTCCCGTGATCCTGAGGGCCATAGGGATCTCCTAGGCTGTCGGCATGGCCGTCCTGTTCTCGATCCTGACGCTGGCGCTGCTGATCGGCGCGCTCATCGACATCATCACGCGACGCGACGATCAGGTGAAGCACCTGCCGAAGATGTTCTGGATCATCCTGGTCATCCTGATCCCGCTCGCCGGATCCCTGATCTGGTTCCTGGTCGGCCGGGAGTACGACGGCGAGGGGATCCGGCTCGCCCGGCCGGCGAGGGAGCGGCGATCCCAGCCGTCCGCGCCGCCCACGCCGCCGGCACCGGTCGACACCCGCACGACAGAGCAGCAGATCGCCGACCTCGACCGCGAGATCGAGGAGTGGCGGCTGCGCGCGGAGATCGAGAAGCGCAAGAAGGAGAGCGGCGGATCGCCCGCGGGCGAGGGAGGATCCGAATGAGCGCAGCCGCGCCCGCGCAGCCCCGCGCCGTGATCGGCGGGGGCAGCGGCTACCTGGGCACGGCCATCCGCGACGCGCTGCGGATCGACGGGTACGACGTGCGCACGATCGGGCGCTCCGGTGCCGACGCGTCCTGGGACGATCCCGAGGGGATCCGCCGGCTCGTCGACGGATCGGCGCTGGTGGTCGGGCTCGCCGGCAGGCGGATCGACTGCCGCTACACGGATCGCAACCGCCACGAGATCCTGCGTTCCCGCGTCGAGACCACGCGGGCGCTGCACCGTGCGATCTCGGCGGCCGAGCTCCCGCCCGCCGTGTGGCTGAACGGCAGCTCCGCGGGGCTCTATCGCTACGCGCTCGACCGCGCGCAGACCGAGCAGGATCCCGCAGACGACGGCGGATTCCTGCCCGACGTCACCCGGGCCTGGGAGGCGGAGCTGTTCGGCGGCGACCTGCCGGCGACTCGGCGGATCGCGCTGCGCACGACCCTCGTGCTCGGCCGCGGCGCTCCCGTGATGACGATGCTGCTGAGACTGGCGCGGCTGGGGGCGGGCGGAGCGCAGTACGACGGGTGGTGGTTCCCGCACCGTCGCTACCGCGGCATCGGCCCCCACCCCACCGCCCCCGCGGAGCCCGGCCACCATCGGTCGCAGGGGCGGCAGATGTTCTCCTGGATCCATGAGCGGGATTTCGTGGAGGCGATCCGGTTCCTCCGCGACCACGACGCGATCAGCGGGCCGGTGAACATGGCCGCGCCCGTGGCCGTGACCAACCGCGACCTCATGCGCACGCTCCGCCGCGCGGCGCATGCGCCGTTCGGGCTGCCCGCGCCGCGATTCGTGCTGGAGCCGGGCATGGCCGTCCTCGGCACCGAGTCGCAGCTCGTGCTGAAGAGCAACTGGGTCGCCCCGCAGGCGCTCTTCGACGCAGGCTTCCGGTTCCGCACCCCCACGCTCGAGGGCGCGATCGCCGCGATCCTGAACGGGTGAGCGCTGCGGCGCCGTCAGGCTCGGACGGCGCGGAGCGACGGCGGTTCAGACCTCGCGGAGGCGGACCAGGCGCTCGTGGCCGGTCTCCTCGAGCTCGGCGATGTCGGCGCGCGACTTGAGGAACGCGTTGAAGGATCGGTAGCCGAGAGCCTTCTCGCTGAACGAGGGGTCCATCCGGCGCATCTGCGTCTTCACGGCGGAGCTGTGCAGCCACTCGTCCGCGTCGCTCTTGTCGTGGCCGAGTCGCAGGGCGCGCTCCAGGGTCGCGGTGGCGCGTTCCTGATCGGTCGTGCTCGGCTCGTCCTTCTCCGCCACGACGTCGGCGGGGCCCTGCTTCGTCGACTTGCGCGGCGCCTGGGCCTGCTTCACCGGCTTCTTCGGATCGGGCTGCGCCTGCTCCGCGGCCGCCTGCGGCCGTGCGACGCCGGGGAGCGAGTCGTAGGCCTCGAATTCGTCGCACGCGGCGGCCAGGGACTTGGCGGTGGATCCGGCCACCCCGATCCCGACCACGTACCGGCCCAGGCGCTTGCAGCGCTGCGCGAGCGGGACGTAGTCCGAGTCGCCGGCCACGATCACCACGTGGGTGAGGTCGGGCAGGCGGAACATGTCCTCCACGGCGTCCACGGCCAGGCGGATGTCGGCGCCGTTCTTGGCGTAGGCGGCGGCGGGGAAGAGCTGCACCAGGTCGACCGCGCGGGCCACGAGCTGCGACCGGTACTCCGCGTTCACGGGCGAGGACCAGTCCGCATAGGCGCGGGTGAGCACCATGGTGCCGAACGAGGAGGCGTAGTCGATGATCGCGCCGACGTCGATCGTTGCCCGGCTCAGCCGCTCTGCGACCTCGGCATCGGCGGGGTTCTCCTGGATCCGCTGCCGGTCCTTGCTGTACGAGTTGCGCCCGTGGACGCGGTCGTACCACGAGATGACGATGTTGTCGAAGTCGAGGTAGACGGCGACGCGGGTGTCCTGCGGCTCGGCCATGGAGGCTCCTTCGGTAGACGATCCCGCCGGTCAGGCGGTCTCGGTCGGGTAGCGCACGCCGATCTGGGCGCGGATCCGGTCCATCAGTCCCATGATCGCGACGCTCTCGGCGACGGGCAGTCGGTCGCTGTCGAGGGATCCGTCGGCCACGAACCTCTCGGCCGCGATGGCCTGGTACTGCCGGCCCGAGCCATCGGTGCGTCCGTCGAACTCCTCGAGGATCGCGCCGTCCGGTGCGATCACCCGCAGGACGGTGGGGGAGTACCAGACCCGCTCCAGCTCGATGCGGGCCTCGGTGCCGAGCACGACGGCGGTGTTCGCGCCCGCGGCTCGCGAGGAGGACAGCGTGGTCGAGATCGCCCCGCCCTCGTGCGTCATCACGGTGGCGATGTCGGCGTCCGCCCCGGTCTCGATGAGCCGCGCGGAGGCCTGCACGGTGACCGGCGCGCCCAGCACGTCGTGCACGAACGAGATCGGATAGACGCCCAGGTCCAGCAGCGCCCCGCCGCCGAGTTCGAGCGCGTTCAGGCGGTGCGCCGGATCGGAGGGCAGCAGCTGCGTGTGGTCGGCGGAGACGGCGCGGATCTCGCCCAGGGTGCCGGCGGCGAGGATCTCATGCAGCCGCAGCATGTGCGGCAGGTACCGCGTCCACATCGCCTCCATCACCAGGAGGCCCTTCTGCCCGCCCAGATCGGCGAGGTCCTGCGCCTCCGCACGGGTGAGGGTGAACGCCTTCTCCACGAGGACGTGCTTGCCGTTCTCGAGCGCGAGGCGGGCGGCGGCGTGATGCATCGGGTGCGGAGTCGCGACGTAGACGATGTCGACCTCGGGATCCGCCGTGAGCGCCTCGTAGGAGCCGTGCGCCCGGGGGATGTCGAAGCGCGCGGCGAAGGCGTCGGCGGACTCCTGCGAGCGGGATCCCACGGCGACGAGGTCGAGCCCCGCGGTGCGCAGGTCCGCGGCGAAGGCGTGGGCGATGCCGCCGGTGGCGAGGATGCCCCAGCGCAATCCGTTTCGGTCGGGTGCGGTCATGGCTCCAGCGTACGGGGCCCGCGGATCGCGCGGCGACGGGTCGGGCGGCGGCTCGGTCGGGAGTCGCAGTGACCGTGGCGGGGCTCGGCTGGAGCGGCCGGCGAGGAGAGCGGCAGAATGGGAGCATGCAGGCTTCCCCGCTGATCTCCGCCGCCGAGCTCCGTTCCGCCCTGGATGCGGGCGAGACCGTGCGCCTCCTGGACGTGCGGTACCGCCTGGGGTTCACCGACGGGCACGAGAACTACCTCGCAGGTCACCTGCCCGGCGCGGTGTTCGCCGATCTCGAGAAGGAGCTCGCCGGCGACGGCGCACCCTCGGACGGCCGTCATCCGCTGCCCTCGGACGCGACGCTGCAGGCCGCCGCGCGCCGGTGGGGGATCCGCCGGGGCCAGCCCGTCGTGGTCTACGACGACTCCCGCTCGCTGCCGGCCTCGCGGGCGTGGTGGGCGCTGCAGCGCGCGGGCGTCGCCGACGTGCGCGTCCTGGACGGCGGGCTCTCCGCGTGGCGCGCCGCGGGCGGCGCGGTGGAGCAGGGCGAAGTGGTGCCGCCGCCGGGCGACGTGGTGCTGACGAGCCCCGGATCCGCCGACATCCTCGACACGGACCAGGTCGCCGGCTGGGGCGGGGTGCTGCTGGACGCGCGGGCGCCCGAGCGCTTCCGCGGCGAGGCCGAGCCGATCGACCCGGTCGCGGGGCACATCCCGGGTGCCCGAAATCTGCCGATCACGGAAGTGCTCACGGCCGACGGCCGCTTCCGCGAGCCGGAGGAGATCCTCGCCGCGTTCGAGGTCGCCGGGGCCGCCGAGGAGGTGCCGATCGCGGCGTACTGCGGATCCGGCGTGACGGCGGCGCAGCTGGCCCTCGCGGGCGCGCTCATCGGCCGCGAGATCACCGTCTACCCCGGATCCTGGAGCGCCTGGTCGAACACCCCCGGGCTCCCGGTCGAGACCGGGCCGGTGCCGGCGGAGGACGATCCGCTCGAGGAGTGACCGCGGGCGGGTCAGCGGGCCTCGATGACCTCGCGGAGCACGTCGGGGTCGTACCAGGCGATCTCGCCGCCGGCCAGGGCGTGGTAGCGCTCGTGGCCCTTGCCCAGGATCACCACGGTGTCTTCGGGGCGGGCCATCCGGACGGCGGCGGCCATCGCCTCGCGCCGGTCGCCGATCTCGACGATCTCGGCGCTCGAGGAGCGCGCGCCGTCGATGAGCGTCGCGCGGATCTCGGCGGGGTCGTCGTCGTAGGGGTTGTCGTCGGTGATCACGAGCACGTCCGCGAGCATCGCCGCGAACCGTCCCATCATGCGGCGCTTGGCGGCGTCGCGGTTGCCGTTCGCGCCGAGCACCGCGATGAGCCGGCCCTCCGGCGAGGTCGTCCGGATCGCGCGCAGTGCCGCGTTGATCGCCTCGGGCTTGTGCGCGGAGTCGACGATCGCGGTGAACGGCTGACCGAAGTCGAAGCGCTGCAGCCGGCCCTCGACGCTCGGCAGGGCCGCGATGCCCGGGGCCAGGTCGGCGAGCTCCCGGCCCGACTCGACGAGCGCGGCGACCGCGGCGAGGATGTTGTTCACGTTGAAGGCGCCGGTGAGCTGGGTGGAGAACGGGACGCGCTCGCCGCGCGGGGACCGGATCACGAACGAGGAGCCGTGCGCACGCAGCTCGACCTGCTCGGCACGCCAGTCCGCCGCCGTGGATCCGCTCGCCGACACCGTGCGCACCGGCACCGAGGCCTGCTCGGCGAGCACGCGCCCCCAGTGCGAGTCGATGTCGACGATGCCGACCTTCGCGTGCTCCGGGGTGAGCAGCAGCGCCTTGGCGGCGAAGTAGTCGGCCTGGGTGGGGTGGTAGTCGCGGTGGTCGTGCCCGAGGTTGAGGAAGACGCCCGCATCGAACGCGAAGCCGTCCACCCGGCCGAGCACGAGCGCGTGACTGGACGCCTCGACGGCCACCGTGCTGAGCTGCTGCTCGCGCATGACCGCGAACATCGCCTGCAGCTCCGGGGCCTCCGGCGTGGTCAGCACCGGCGGGAAGAAGTCGTCGCCGACGGTGGTGCCGATGGAGCCGATCGTGCCGGAGCGCTGCAGGCCCGCCGCGGCGGCCACGTAGAACGCCGTCGTGGTCTTGCCCTGCGTGCCGGTGATGCCGATCGAGGTCATCGATGCGGCGGGGTCCCGGTACAGGAAGGCCGAGGCGGGGCCGGCCGAGCGACGCGGATCGTCGACGACGACCGTGGGGACGTCCTCGGGGACGAGCGCGGCGCCCTCGGCGTCGGTCAGCACCGCGGTCGCGCCGGCCTCGACCGCCTTCGCCGCGAACCGCGCGCCGTGCGCCTTCGCGCCGCGGATCCCGAGGAAGAGGTCGCCAGGCCGCACCTGATCGGTGGCCAGCGCGACCCCGGTGAACCTCGTGCCCGCCGCGGCCGGGACGGCCGCATCGAGGCGCGCCGCGAGGTCGCCGAGGGTGGCGGTGAAGGTCTCGACGGGGCGGGAGTCCAGGCGCGGGGCGGGGTAGTTCGAGGCGGAGGGCATGACCGTCCGATTCTACCGGGGCGCCGGCGGCGGCCCATCTGCCATGCACACGCCCGCTCACGGCGCGCCCGCTCACGGCGCGCCCGCTCACGGCGCGCCCGCTCACGGCGTGCGGGCGTTCACTGCGCGCGCATGAACTCCTCGGCCGCGCGCACCTGGTCGTCGCTCGGGCGGACGCCGGTGTAGAGCACGAACTGCTCGAGCGCCTGGAGCGTCGCGACCGAGGCGCCGTTGATGACCGTCTTGCCCGCGGCGACCCCGGCCTGCACGAGCGGCGTCTCGGCGGGGAGGGCGACGACGTCGAACACGGTGCGCGCCGCCTCGATCGCGGACTCGGGGAAGGAGAGCGCATGCTCCTCGGCACCGCCGGCCATGCCGATCGGGGTGACGTTGACGAGGATGTCCGCGGTGCGCTCGCCGAGGTCGGCGGCCCACGCGAAGCCGTACAGGTCAGCGAGGGCGCGGCCGGCGACCTCGTTGCGGGCGACGATCGTGAGGTCGGTGAAGCCCGCGTCGCGGAACGCGGCGACGGTCGCCTTGGCCATGCCGCCGGATCCGCGCAGCAGCACGGGCGAGGCCGGGTCGAGCTCGTTCTCCGCGATCAGCTGCGCGATCGCGGAGTAGTCGGTGTTGTAGGCGGTGAGCACTCCGTCGTCGTTCACGATCGTGTTCACCGAGTCGATCGCGGTGGCGGAGGCGTCCATCCGGTCCACGAGCGCGATGACGTCCTCCTTGTACGGCATCGAGACCGCGCAGCCGCGGATCCCCAGCCCGCGCACCCCGGCGATCGCCTGGGCGAGATCGGTCGGCGCGAACGCCTTGTAGATCCAGTTCAGCCCCAGCGCCTCGTAGAGGTGGTTGTGGAACCGCGTGCCGTTGTTGCTCGGGCGAGCGGACAGCGAGATGCACAGGGTCATGTCTTTGTTCAGGATCGGCACCCGCTCAGCGTAGCGAGCCCCGACCGTGGCGAACTCAGTCGATCCGGGGCTGGGGCGGGTCACAGCGCGGCGGTAGCCCCGGATCGACTGAGTTCGGAACGCAGCGCGGTCGTCATCCGGTCGAGCGACTGCTCCAGGTCGGCGAGGATGTCGGCCGGGTCCTCGATGCCGATCGACAGCCGGATCGTGGTGGCGCCGATGCCGGCGGCGGCGCGCTGCTCGGCGTTCAGGTGCGAGTGCGTCATCGACGCGGGGTGGGAGACCATGCTGCGCGCGTCGCCGATGTTGGCGACCAGGCGCACGACGCGCAGGCCGTCCACGAACCGCTCCACGCGATCCTGATCCTGCGCCTCGTCGCCCGTCGAGACGAGGTCGATCGAGAACACCGCGGGGATGCCGCGCGGGAGATACCGCGCGGCCAGTTCGTGCCAGGGGTTGCCGGCCAGACCGGGGTGGTGCACGGCGGCGATCGCGGGATGGCCGGCGAGAGTCTCGGCGACGGCCTGCGCCGACGCGCTCTGCCGGGACACCCGCAGGTCGAGCGTCTCGATGCCCTGCAGGATCTGGTGCGCGTTGAACGGCGACAGCGAGGGTCCCAGGTCGTGCACGTACTTGGCCTTGACGAGCGTCGCGAACGCGAACCCCTGGCCGAACCGCTCCCACAGCGAGAGCGGGCCGAAGCGCGCGGCGGGAACGGTGAACTGCGGCCAGCGCTCCGGGTCGGCGCCGAAGTCGAAGGATCCGACGTCCACCGCCACGCCGCCGAGCGATGTGCCGTGGCCGCTCAGGTATTTCGTCGCGGAGTGCACGACGAAATCCGCGCCGTGCTCGCCCGGGCGGATCAGGTACGGCGTGCCGACCGTGCTGTCGACCACGAGCGGGACGCCGGCCTCGTGCGCGAGGTCGGCGACGGTGCGGATGTCGAGCACCTGCGCGAGCGGGTTCGCGACGGATTCGGCGAAGAACAGCCGGGTGCGCTCGGTGGCGGCCGCGCGCCAGGCGGCGGGGTCGTCCTGGTCGACGAAGGTGACGGTGATGCCGAAGTCGTCCAGGGTGTCCTGCAGCAGATCGACCGTGCCGCCGTAGAGGCGGTCGGCCGCGACGACGTGGCCGCCTCGTCCGGCGAGCGCGAGGATCGTCACCGCGACGGCGGCCTGGCCGCTCGCGACGGCCACGGCGGACACGCCGCCCTCCAGCGCGGCGACCCGCTCCTCGAGCAGCTGCTGGGTGGGGCTGGCGTTGCGGCTGTAGATGTTCCCGGCGCGACGCAGCGCGAACAGGTCGCGGGCCTCGGCGAGGTTCGCGAACTCGTAGGCGGCGGACTGATACAGCGGCGGCACCGCGGTGTTCTGCGGCGTGCCGGCCACGTACGCCGCCTGCACCTGCTTCGTGGCGAAACGGGTGGCGGGGGCGTCGCGGAGGGAGGCGGCATCGGTCACCGGTCCATCCTCCGGTTCCCCCGCGATCCGCGCCGGGATGTTTCCGTCTGTTGCGGCGTCCGGGATCGGCGCCGCGCAGGGGTCAGGGGGCGCGGGGGTCAGGGGCGAGGGGATCAGGGGCGCAGGATGATCTTGCCGCGGACGGCGTGCTCCTCGATCAGGCGGTGCGCCTGCGCCGCCTCGGCGAGCGGCAGCTCGGGGCCGAACTCGACCGAGAAGCGTCCGTCGGCGATCAGCGCGATCGTGACCGGCAGCGCCTCGGCGCGCCAGGCCTGCTCCTGGGCCGTGAGCGGAATCGGACTGCCGCCGCTGAACGCCCTGATGCCGAGCTCTGCCGCGTCGGGGCCGCGCACGATCGTGGCGATCCGGTCGCGGTCGGCGACCAGTGCGAGCGACGCCGCGATGGCCTCGTCGGTGCCCGCGGCGTCGAGGGCGACGGTGATCTCGCGGCCGTCCGCGGCCTCGCGGATCCGTTCCTGTAGGCCGTCGCCGTACACGACAGGGATCGCCCCGAGCGCGCGCAGCCGGTCGTGGGTCGCCGGGCTGCCGGTCGCGATGACCTCGGCGCCCCGGTCGACCGCGAACTGGATCGCGGCCTGCCCGACCGCGCCGGAGCCGGCGTGCAGGAGCAGCAGATCCCCCTCGCCGACGTCGAGCGAGCGGAGGCACTGGTAGGCCGTCCCTGCGGGGATTGCGAGCGCGGCACCCTCCGCAGCGGACACGGCGTCCGGGAGCGCCGCGGTGTGGGCGGCCGGGACCGCGAGCGCCGTGGCGTAGGTGCCCCGGGTGTCGCGGATCGCGACCCGGTCGCCCGCCGCCATGCCCTGCACAGCGGATCCGACCGCGGTCACCACCCCGGCGCCGTCGAAACCGAGGTGCCGCGGTTCGGTGATCGGAGGGAGCGGACGGGCGCCGCTGCGCTGCTTGGCGTCGACCGGGTTGACGCCCGCCGCCTCGATCCGCACCACCACCTCGTCCGCCGCGGGGACCGGATCCGGAGCCTCCACGAGGGTGAGGACCTCGGGTCCGCCGGTCTCCGTCTGCACGATCGCCTGAGCCATGGCTCCAGGCTACGACGGCCGCGATGCGACGGGGCCGTCAGTACCGGGCGGCGGTCAGCCGCGCTTCTCGGCGAGCGCCTTCGCGATGCGCTGCGGGGAGACCGGCTGCGCGGTGCCGAGGCGCTGCGCGAACAGGCTCACCCGGTACTCCTCGAGCAGCCAGCGCACCTCGACCAGCCGGGGATCGGCGCTCCGGTCGAGCGGGAAGGAGCCGCCGGCGTCGAGGTACGCCTGCGCCATCCGCTCGTACTCGGTCATCCGGGTGCGGTCCTTGCCCGGCGCATCCGCGAGGGTGCGCAGCCGGTCCAGGATCCCCTCGAGGTAGCGCGGATAGTGCGCGAGGCGCTCCGCACCGGCCAGGGAGATGAAACCGGACGGCAGCAGACCGTCCAGCTGACCGCGGATGTCGTTCAGCGGTGCGAGCAGCGCGAGCGAGTTCTGCCCCTTCATCGCCCGCTCCACCTCGCGCGCCCGCGTCAGGATCTTCGCGACGAGCGACACGAGCGCGAACAGCTCGTCCACGACGATCGCGGAGACGCCGTCGCGGACGCGGGCGAACTCGGCCGCGGTGCGCACGATCCCGACGGTTCCAGAGCTGGAGCCGGTGGCAGGCCCGGTGAGCCGGTCGATCGCGGCCCGGGCGACAGCCGTGCGGGCGTCCTCGACGAGCGCGGCCACGTTCGGGTAGGGGGAGGCGGCGAGTACGAGCTTCTCCGCGCTGGTCAGGTGCTCCTGGACGTACGAGGCGGGGGAGGGGATCCCGAGCAGCACCAGGCGCAGCACGCCCTCGCGGGTCGCGGCGAGCGCGGCGTCCGCCGTGGCCTCGACGCGGAGCGACACCGACTTCCCCCGGTCGACGAGGGCCGGATAGCCGCGGACGACGCCGCCGGCGACCCGGGTGTCGAGCACCTCCGGGAGATCGCCGAGATCCCACGCGGTGATGCCGTCGCGCTCGGAGGGGGCGGGCGTCGCGGCGGCGACCTCGGCCGCACCGCGCCTGCCCGGGCGCGCGGTCTCGGGGCCGCGCTCGATCGAGCGGGCCACGCTCGCGCGGGAGCGGTCGGCCAGCTCGCGCTGGAGAACGCCCAGATCCCGGCCGGATCCGGCCACCCGGCCGCGCTCGTCCACCGCGCGGAAGTTCATCCGCAGGTGCGCGGGGACCCGCTCCAGATCGAAGTCCGCGGCCGACATCGGCTGGTTCGCGAGCGGCTGGATGAGCCGGGCGAGCGCCTCGCGCAGGCTGCGCCCCGGCAGCCCCGCGTGCGATTCTGGTCCCTCGGCGGCGAGCTCGGCGCCGAAGCGGTCGGCCCAGTCGGCGGCGGGCACCACGTGCCGGCGGATGGCCTTGGGCAGCGCCCGCAGCAGGGCCGTGACGAGCTCGGCGCGCAGCCCGGGCACCTGCCAGTCGAAGCCGGTGTCCTGCACCTGCTGCAGCAGGGCGAGCGGGACGACGACGCTCACGCCGTCGTCCGGCGCGCCCGGCTCGAACCGGTAGGCGAGCCCGAGCACCTGGTCGCCCTGCGTCCAGCGCGTGGGGAAGTCCTGCTGATCGGCGCGATCGGCGTCCTCGAGCAGATCGTCCTCGCGCATCACGAGCAGCTTCGGGGTCTTCGCGAGGGCGTCGCGCCACCACGCCTCGAAGGAGCGCACGTCGAACACCTCGGCGGGGATGCGCTGGTCGTAGAAGCGGAACACGGCCTCGTCGCCCACGAGGATGTCGCGGCGGCGCTCGCGCTCCTCGAGCTTCTCCAGGCGGCGGCGCAGCTCGGCGTTGCTGCGCCAGAACGCGGAGACGCGCTTGTCGATCCGCGTCGGATCCCACTCGCCCTCGACGAGCGCGTGCCGCAGGAACAGCTCGCGCGCGGCGGGCCGGTCGATGCGGGCGAACTGCACGCGCCGGCGCGGCACGATCTCGACGCCGAACAGCGTCACCTTCTCGAACGCCACTGCGGCGCCGGCCTCCTTCGACCAGTGCGGCTCGGAGATCTGCCGCTTCGCGAGGTCGCCGGCGAGCGCCTCGGCCCAGGCCGGGTCGATCGCGGCGGCCGTGCGCGCGAAGAGGCGCGAGGTCTCCACGATCTCGGCGGCCATCACGGCGCGGGGCGCCCCGGTCCCTGAGGCTCTCGCGGGCCGCAGGGCCGAGCCGGGGAAGAGCGCGAAGCGGATCCCGCGCGCTCCGCGGTACTCGGCGAAGCGGCGCTTCGGGTCCTTCGCCGCGCCCTTCGGCGCGGGGCCCTTGGCCGTGGTGCGCTCGTCGAGCACGCCGATCTGGGACAGCAGCCCGGCGAGGAGCGCGCGATGGATCGCGTCGGGATCGGCCGCACCGAGCACGACGCGGCTCCCGCCGCGTGTCGTCTGGTTCCGCTCGTCCGACGATCCGGAGGTGTCGCTCCGTTCGCTCGACGACCGGGACGAGCGCGCCTTCACGAGGGTGCGCAGCTGGCGGTGCACGTCGAACCACTCCCGCACGCGCACGTAGTTGAGGTGCTCGGCGCGGCAGAGCCGGCGGAACGCGCTCGAGCCCAGCTCGCGCTGCTGCTCGCGCAGGTGGTTCCACAGGTTCAGGATCGAGAGGAAATCGCTCGTCGGATCCGCGAACCGCGCATGCATCCGCTCCGCCTCGTCGCGCACGCCCTTCGGCGCGTCGGCCGACGGGCGCTCGCGCACGTCCTGAATGGAAAGACCGGCGACGATCGCGAGCACGGGCTCCACCGTGCCTGTCTTCGCCGACTCCACGAGCATCCGGGCGAAGCGCGGGTCGATCGGCATGCGCGCGATGTCGCGGCCGATCCGGGTGAGACGCGGAGCCTCGGCCTCGGCCGCCGGACCCGCCGAGGAGCGGGAAGGGCGCGGCGGCTGCACCGCGCCGAGCTCGACGAGCAGCTCGATGGCCGCCTTCACGCCGCGCGAGTCCGGCGGAGTGAGGAACGGGAACTGCGCGATGTCGCCGAAGCCGAGGCTGAGCATCTGCAGCACGACGGAGGCCAGCGAGGTGCGCAGGATCTCCGGCTCGGTGTACTCGGGGCGTCCGGCGAAGTCGTCCTCGCTGTACAGGCGGATCGCGATGCCGGCGCTGGTGCGCCCGGCACGACCAGAGCGCTGGTTCGCGGAGGCCTGGGAGACGGCCTCGATCGGCAGCTGCTGCACTTTCGACCGGTTGCTGTAGCGCGATATGCGGGCGGTGCCGGTGTCGATCACGTACTTGATGCCGGGCACGGTGAGGCTGGTCTCGGCGACGTTGGTGGCGAGGACCACGCGCCGCCGCACCCCGGCGACCGCGGACGGCTCGAAGACGCGGTGCTGCTCGGCGGCGGAGAGCCGGCCGTACAGCGGCAGCACCTCGACCGGCGCGGTCTGCGAGCGGAAGGCGCCGCGCACCGCGTCGGCGGCGTCGCGGATCTCCGCCTCGCCGGGCAGGAACACGAGCACGTCGCCGCGCTCCTCGCGATCCAGCTCCTGCAGCGCCTTCACGATCGCGCTGACCTCGTCCTCGGGCTCGGCGCCTCCGCGTGCCGAACTCAGTCGATTCGGCGTCTTCGGCCGGGAACCGGCGGAATCGGCCCCCTCCGACTGAGTTCGAGACGGATCGACGAGCGGCCGGTACCGGATCTCCACCGGATACGTGCGCCCGGACACCTCGATCACCGGCGCCGGCTCGCCCTCGGCGTCCGTGAAGTGCTTCGCGAAGCTGTGCGGATCGATGGTCGCCGAGGTGATGATGACCTTCAGGTCGGGGCGCTCCGGCAGGATCCGATGCAGGTAGCCCAGCAGGAAGTCGACGTTGAGCGAGCGCTCGTGCGCCTCGTCGATGATGATCGTGTCGTAGCGGCGCAGCAGCCGGTCCCGGTGGATCTCGTTGAGCAGGATCCCGTCCGTCATGAGCGCGATCCGGGTCTCGTCCGACACCTGGTCGGTGAAGCGGACCTTGTAGCCGACGAGGCCGCCGAGCGGCACCCGCAGCTCCTCCGCGACGCGCTCGGCGATCGTGCGCGCGGCGAGCCGGCGCGGCTGCGTGTGCGCGATCCTCTCCCGGCCCAGCTCGAGGCAGATCTTCGGCAGCTGCGTCGTCTTGCCCGAGCCTGTCGCGCCCGCGACGATGACGACCTGGTGCGCGCGGATCGCGGCCGCGATCTCGTCGCGCGCGGCGCTGACCGGGAGCTCCGGCGGGTAGGAGATGACGGGCGCAGACATAGCCCTCCAGCCTAACGCGCACGGCCGAGGTCGTCGGGCGGCACCGGCGGAGGGCGAGGCGGCGCCGCTCCCCGGCCGCGCACCGGCGCCGTCCGGACGTCCGGCCGGCGTTCTAGGGTGAAGACATGACGACGATCCCTGACATCACTCTCAACGACGGTCACACGATCCCCCAGGTCGGATACGGAGTCTTCAAGGTCGATCCCGCCGACACCGAGCGTGCGGTGAGCGAGGCGCTCGAGATCGGGTACCGGCACATCGACACCGCGGCGATCTACGGCAACGAGGAGGGCGTCGGCGCAGCGATCGCGAAGAGCGGCATCCCGCGCGACGAGCTGTTCGTGACCACGAAGCTCTGGAACGACCGGCACGACGGCGACCAGCCGGACGCGGCCATCGCGGAGAGCCTGGAGAAGCTCGGCCTGGACCACGTCGACCTCTACCTGGTGCACTGGCCGACGCCGGCGAAGGACAACTACGTGCACGCCTGGGAGAAGGTCGTCGCGATCCGCGACCGGGGTCTTGCCCGCTCGGCCGGCGTGTCCAACTTCCTCGTGCCGCACCTGGAGCGGATCGTGGCGGAGACCGGCGTGGTGCCCGCGGTGAACCAGATCGAGCTGCACCCCGCCCACCAGCAGCGGGACGTTGTCTCCTGGGCGCGCGACAACGACGTGAAGATCGAGGCGTGGGGTCCGCTCGGGCAGGGCAAGTACGACCTGTTCGGGAACCCGGCCGTCGCCGAGGCTGCGGCCGCCCACGGCAAGACGCCCGCGCAGGTGGTGCTGCGCTGGCACCTGCAGCACGGCAACATCGTCTTCCCGAAGTCGGTGCACGCCGAGCGGCTGCGCGAGAACCTCGGCCTGTTCGACTTCGCGCTGAGCGACGTCGAGTTCGCGGCGATCGACGCGATCGATCAGGGCGACGGATCCGGACGCGTCGGCTCACACCCCGACGAGGTGAACTGACCCTCATCCAGGGTGGTCGAGCGACGACCCCGAGGGGAGCACGGGCGTAGCGTGGCGGTATGAGCAATCGCCTGGCCGGGACGGCGAGCCCGTACCTGCGCGCGCACGCCGACAACCCCGTGGACTGGTATCCGTGGGGGGCGGAGGCGTTCGCCGAGGCGCGGCGGCGCGACGTCCCGGTGCTGCTCTCGATCGGCTACTCCACGTGCCACTGGTGCCACGTCATGGCTCGCGAGTCGTTCTCGGATCCGGCCACGGCCGCGGAGCTGAACGCCGGTTTCGTGGCGGTCAAGATCGATCGCGAGGAGCACCCGGACGTCGACGCCGCCTACATGGCGGCGGCGTCGGCGTTCACCCGCGACCTCGGCTGGCCGCTCACGGTCTTCACGACGCCGGAGGGGCGGACGTTCCACGCCGGAACGTACTTCCCGCCGACCGCGCGGGGCGGGATGCCCTCCTTCCGGACCGTGCTGGCCGCGGTGCGCGAGGCGTGGACCGAGCGCCGCGCGCAGGTCGATGAGCAGGCCGGCGCGGTCGCCGCGGCCCTGGCGTCGCTGGCACAGGGCGAGGCATCGGCCGTTCCTTCCGCGGCGACGCTGCGGGAGGCCGCGGCGAGGATCTCCGAACGCGAGGACAGGCGGTACGGCGGCTTCGGCGGTGCGCCGAAGTTCCCGGTCGCGACGACCCTGCGGTTCCTGCAGGCGGTCGGGCACGCGGAGGTGGCCGACCGCGCCCTCGCCGCGATGGCGGCCTCCGAGCTGTGCGACGAGGACGGCGGCTTCTTCCGCTACGCCACGCAACGGGACTGGACCGTCCCGCACTACGAGCGCATGCTGACCGACAACGCGCAGCTGCTCGAGGTCGCCCTCGACGCGGGACGTGAGGACGTCGTCCGGGGGATCGCCGCCTTCCTGCTCACCGCGCTGCGCCGCCCTGGCGGGGGCTTCGGCGCCGCGCAGGACTCGGAGTCGTGGATCGACGGCGCCCGCAGCGAGGGCGGCTACTACCGCCGTCCGCTCGCGGAGCGCGCCGGGCTGGAGCCGCCCGCCGTGGACGGGAAGGTCATCACGGGCTGGAACGGGCTCGCGATCGGCGCGCTCGCCCGGGCCGGGGCGGCGCTCGGGGAACCGGAGTGGATCGACGCGGCCGCGGAGGCCGCGCGTGCCGTCCTCACGATCAACCGCGACGAGAACGGCACGCTGGTGCACACGTCGCTCGACGGCGACGCCTCGGCCGCGGTCGCCACCGCATCGGATCTCGGGCTGCTCGCCGAAGGGCTGTTCGCGCTCGCGCTGGCCACGGGAGAGGCGGAGTGGGCGGTCGCGGCGTGCGACGTGCTGTCCGCCGACCCGGCGCCGGATCCGGTGCTCACGAGCCTCGGGATCCCGGTCGCGACGGACGAGACCGACGGCGATCTGCCGTCCGGCTCCGCGGCCCGCGCGGCCGCTTCGCTGACGGCGTGGCGCCTCGGTGCGGGGGACGACCACCGGGAACGGGCCGAGGCTCTGATCCAGGCCGGGGCGGCAGCGGCGCTGCAGCATCCGTTCGCGCACGGTGCACTGCTGCGGGCCGCCCGCGGGATCGCGGAGCCGCCGCGGCAGATCGTCGTGCTGACGGCGGATCCGTCCGGTCCGCTCGCCCTGGCGGCACGCCGGGCGGACGCCGATCTCGTCGCGGTGGTGAGCACCGCCCAGGCGCAGGAGTGGTCGGCGGCCGGCTTCTCGCTGTTCGACGGCCGGGCCGGCGTGGACGAGGTCGCCTACGACTGCCGCGGATTCGTCTGCCGGCTGCCGGTCTCGGATCCGGCTCTTCTCCTCCGCGAACGCTGAGGCGCCGCGAGCAGGTCGGATCGGGCGATCCCCGCTGACGCCGCCGAGCGCTCTACTCGTCGTTCCCGGTCCAGCCCTTGCGGCGGAACCACCACCACATCACCGCGCCGGACACGACCATGGATCCGATCCCGAGCAGGAAGAACGACCACGGGCCCGACAGCACGTGCGCGATGGCCCAGTCGAAGTTCATCCCGAAGAAGCCGGTGAGGAAGCTCAGCGGCAGGAAGATCGATGCGATGATCGCGAGCTGCTTCGAGGTCTCGCCCTGACGGTTCGCGACCGTCGACAGGTACAGATCGGTGCAGCCCGACACCATGTCGTGGTAGCCGTCGAGCTCGTCGGTGATCCGGATCAGGTGGTCGTAGATGTCGCGGAAGTAGTCATGGCTGTCGCTCTCCAGGCCCGCGAGGTCGGTGATCACCTCGATCTCGCGCGCGAACAGGTCGCGCATTGGCACCACGGCGCGGCGCAGCTTGAGCAGCAGCCGCTTCAGCCGGAACGTCTCCTGGAGCTCGCGCCGCCCGCCGCCCGCGATGATCGCGTCCTCGAGGTCGTTGATCTCCTCGTCGAGGTCGCTCAGGATCGGGAAGAAGCTGTCCACGATCACGTCGATGATCTTGTAGACGTAATATCGCTCGGTCTTGGGTGCGGTGGAGCGCTCCAGCAGCGTCTTCACATGCTGCAGATCGGTGAAGCGGGAGCCGTGCAGGGTGACGATGAAGTCTCCGCTGAGGTGGCAGTGCACCTCCTCGAGCGGATGGTCGTTCTCGTCCTCCGGGTGCGACTCGATCCCGCCCTGCAGCACCAGCAGCGCGGTGTCGCCGTAGGTGTCCAGCTTGGGGCGCTGACCGAACTTCGTGCTGTCCTCGATCGCGAGCGGATGCAGCCCGAGCAGCGCGCCCAGGCGCTGCACGTCCGCGTCGGCAGGGTCGGCGAGATCGAGCCAGAAGAACTCCTGCTGCGCGCGCAGCCGGGCGATCAGCGTCTCGTCGACGGTGTCGAGAATGCGCATGCCTGCCCCCTCAGATCCAGCTCAGCATCCAGTTGTGCGCCTGCCAGAACCACCAGGGCACGGGCAGGCCGATCCACAGCGGATAGAAGAACGCGGAGAGCAGTCCGATCAGCACGACGATCACGGCGACCGTGCGCTGCCCGGCCTGACGGCGGTGCCGATCGTCCTCGGGACGCCCGGCGAGGTCGCGCAGCGCCAGGACCAGGGCGAGGATCAGGAACGGCGCCATGACGACCGTGTAGAACTGGAAGATCGTGCGCTGGGGGAACGCGAGCCAGGGCAGGTAGGTGCCGGCCAGGCCCACGAGCGGGATCGCATAGCTCCACGGCATCGGCGCGCGCAGCACCAGCCCGCGCACGAAGCGAACCAGCAGGTAGATCGCGGCCGCGACCCCGAGGTACCAGATCAGCGGGTTCGGGATCGAGGTGATCGTGCCGATGCAGTGGTCGGTGCCGAAGCACGGGGCGTCCTGCCCGCCGACCCAGAACGCGGTCGGACGCAGCAGCAGCGGCCACTGCCAGGCCGGGCTCGCATAAGGGTGCGAGGAGGTGAGGCCGACGTGGAACGCCAGGATGTCGGAGTGGTACTTGAACCACGACGTGAGCACGTTGCCGGTGATGTGCCGGTCGTAGCCGCCGTTCGTGACGAACCAGCCCGTCCAGCTCGCGACGTAGACCACGCCGGCCGCGGGCACCATCGCCAGGAAGCTGATCGGGCCCTGCCGGAACGCGGCGTCGCTGGGCCACAGCGCGACCCCGGCGCGACGGCGGGCGAGCGCGTCGATGACGACGACGTAGAGCCCGGCCGCCGCGAGCACGTACACGCCCGACCACTTGATCGCGCACGCCGCGCCCAGGGCGAGTCCGGTCGCGACGAGCCACGGCCGGCGCCAGAGCAGCCGTCCCCACAGCGGGGGCGCGTCGACGCGCTCGTGGAACCCGGGATCCTGCAGCAGCGGCATCGTGCGCCGCCGGTCGTACAGCAGGAAGAGGAAGCCGAGCAGGATGAAGAACGTGAGGACCCCGTCCAGCAGCCCGATCCGGGACAGCACGATACCCAGACCGTCCACCGCCAGGAACAGCGCGGCGAGCGAGGCGACCGCGATCGAACGGGTGAGCTCCTTGGCGATCAGGTAGACGACCAGCACGCTCAGCGTGCCGATGATCGCGGTGGAGATCCGCCAGCCGAAGCTCGATCCGGGGCCGAAGGCCGCGATCCCCAGCGCGATCAGCCACTTGCCGAGGGGAGGGTGCACCACGAACGCCGCGGTCGTCTCCAGCGCGCTCGTGTCGCCATTGGCGAACAGATCGTTGGCCCCGTTGCGCCAGGAGCCCTCGTAGCCCTGCGTCCACAGCGACCAGGCGTC
This sequence comes from Microbacterium sp. 22242, assembly GCF_052045495.1. NCBI lineage: Bacteria > Bacillati > Actinomycetota > Actinomycetes > Micrococcales > Microbacteriaceae > Microbacterium > Microbacterium sp. 22242. The sequence continues at coordinate 86,749 of NZ_JBQEOZ010000001.1, forward strand.
CTTGACGTAGTAGGTCTCGTCGAACACGAGCGTGTGGGGGTGTGCGATCCCGACGATCCGAAGCACCGCGGCGAGCACCGTGATCAGTGCCGGGGCGAGCCAGGCGAGCAGGCGGCGCCGCGCCGGATCGAGCATCCAGGCGTCGCGGACGCGCTCCCAGCCGGTCGGGCGGTGATCTCGCCGGACGTCGATGTCGGGCAGGAGGGGCGCGGTCACCGCACCAGCTTATGCTGGCCGTGTCGAGGCCTATGCTGGGGCGGATGATCATCCTCGCGGCCACTCCGATCGGCAATCTGGGCGACGCGTCGAAGCGCCTCGTGGAGGTGCTGGAGAACGCCGGGATCATCGCCGCGGAGGACACCCGCACCACGCAGCGGCTGCTGCAGGGGCTCGGGATCGCGAACCGTCCCCGCCTCATCGCGCTGCACGATCACAACGAGAAGGCGAAGTCCGCCGAGCTCGCAGAGCTCGCCGCGACCGAGGACATCGTGGTGCTCAGCGACGCCGGGATGCCGACCGTGAGCGACCCCGGGTACGGGCTGGTGGCCGCCGCGGCCGAGCGCGGCGTGACGGTGACGGCGATCCCCGGGCCGAGTGCGGTGGTGACGGCGCTCGCCGTGGCAGGTCTGCCGACGGACCGGTTCACATTCGAGGGCTTCCTGCCGCGCAAGCCGGGGGAGCGCCGCACCGCCCTCGCCGCGGTCGCCGCCGAGCCGCGCACGATGGTGTTCTTCGAGTCGCCGTCCCGCCTCGCCGCGACCCTGCACGACATGGCGGAGGCCTTCGGCGCGGATCGCCGTGCCGCGGTCTGCCGCGAGCTCACCAAGCTCTACGAGGAGGTGCGCCGCGACGGGCTCGCCGCGCTCGCCGCGTGGGCCGACGGGGGAGTGAAGGGCGAGATCGTCGTGGTCGTCTCCGGAGCGACGCCGCGCGACGTGTCGCCCGAGGACGCGCTGGTGCAGGTGCAGGCGCTGGTCGCCTCGGGAATGCGCCTGAAGGAGGCCTGCGCCGAGGTTGCCGCCGCGACCGGTCTGCGCTCCCGGGACCTGTATCAGGCGGCGCTCGCCGCGCGCTGATCCGGATTCCAGGATGACGTTGTGAGCGACTCCGCCGGCGACGCGCGGGTCGCCGCCGCGTACGATGCCAGGGCCGCGGAGTACATCGCGCTGATCGGCAGCATCGAGCAGATGGAGCGAGCCGACATCGCCCTGATCGGCCGGTGGCGGGACGAGACTCCCGGCCCGCTGCTCGACGCCGGATGCGGACCGGGGCAGTGGACGGCGTTCCTGGCGGACTCGCCACCGGGCTGCGTCGGCGCACCGCGCCGCGACGTGGTCGGCGTCGACGTGTCGGCCGAGTTCCTCATGGCCGCCCGAGAGCGGCATCCGGCGCTGCGTTTCGAGAGGGCGTCGATCCGCGCCCTGCCTTTCCCCGACGGAGCCTTCGGCGGGATCCTCGCCTGGTATTCGCTCATCCACCTGGCGCCGCCCGAGCTCCCCGCGGTCGTCGCCGAGCTCGGGCGCGTGCTGGCTCCCGGCGGGCGTCTGCTGATCGGGTTCTTCGACGGCGAACCGCGGGAGCGGTTCGCGCACGCGGTCACGCCGGCCTACTACTGGTCGGCCGAGGCGCTCACCGCCCTGCTCGACGACACGGGCCTCGTCGTGGTGCACGCGGAGTGCCGCGAGCGCGAGCCCGGTACCGCCGGCAGCGTCCGCCCGCACGGCGCGATCATCGCCGAGCGCCGATCCTCCGTCAGGTGGGTGAGCGACGCGGTGAGGGGATGAGCGACGCGTTCACGGGCGGGCCAGTTCCGGGATCTGCGCCTCCTCGAGCAGCGCGATGCAGCAGCCCTCGTCCCAGGTGAGATGGTGATGCGCGCGGACGAGATCGAGCGCGGCATCCCTCGTCGCCGCCTGCAGGATCGACATGCCGATCACGTCGGTGTCGGCGTCGACCGCGCCGCCCGCGGTCACGGTGAGCGCCTGCGCGAGCGGACTGCCGGGGTAGACGAGCGCGGGCCCGAGCCGCTCCGCCCACTCCTGCCACGCCCCGAGTCCCGCCTGAGCCTCCTCGGGGGTGGCCCGGGCGAAGCGCTCCGCGACCGATCGCGGCGCGTGGTAGAGCACGATGTAGTGGTTCATGCCGGTTCCTCTCCTACGTCGAGATCGCGCTCGATCGCCGAGCCGATCCGCTCGAGCAGGACCGTCGCCTGCTCGAGGTCCTCCGCCGACAGCCATGGCATCACGCGGGAAGCCCACGTCTCATTGGCCGTCTCGATCCGCGCGAGCACGGCCGCGCCCCACGGGGTCGTGGTGACCAGCCGTGCGCGCCGGTCGGCCGGGTTGTCGAGGTACGCGATCAGGCCGTCGTCGCGCAGTGCGTTGGCGACGGTCTGCACACTCTGCCGAGCCAGCCCCAGCTCGCGGGCGATCCGGGCGACCGTCCTGGGCTGGAAATGAGCGCGCCCGAGCACCTGCCATCGTGCGGCGGACTGGCCCGCGACGGCCGCGATCCGCTCTCCGCTGCGCGCGAGAAGACCGTTCACACGGAACACCTCGAGCGCGAAGACCGCGAGGCGCTGATCCGGACCGTACGGATGCTGATCGCTCTCCACGGCGCGATTCTGCCTCTTTGACAGGGGGCTGTCAATCATGCGTCAGGACCGACCGAGTCCGGAGGGGCTCGTCATCGTCCAGACCGCCCCTCGCGACCGCCCTAGAATCGAACGCATGCCCGCAGGCGAGTCCTTCTACATCACCACGCCGATCTACTACCCGTCGGACGTGCCCCACATCGGGCACGGCTACACCAGCGTCGCCGTCGACACGCTCGCGCGCTGGCACCGTCAGGCCGGTGACGACACCTGGATGCTGACGGGCACCGACGAGCACGGCCAGAAGATGCTGCGCGCCGCCGCCGCGAACGGCGTGACGCCGCAGGAGTGGGTGGACAAGCTCGTCACCGAGAGCTGGTTCCCGCTGCTGAACACGCTCGACGTCGCGAACGACGACTTCATCCGCACCACGCAGGAGCGGCACGAGACCAACGTGCAGGTGTTCTTCCAGAAGCTCTACGACGCGGGCTACATCTACGCCGGCGAGTACGAGGCGCTGTACTGCGTGGGCTGCGAGGAGTTCAAGCCCGAGTCCGAGATCGTCGACGGCACGGGCCCCTTCGAGGGGCTCAAGGTCTGCGCGATCCACTCCAAGCCGCTCGAGCTGCTGCAGGAGAAGAACTACTTCTTCAAGCTCAGCGAGTTCCAGGATCGCCTGCTCGAGCTCTACAAGACCGAGCCCGACTTCGTGCGCCCGGACTCGGCGCGCAACGAGGTGGTCTCGTTCGTGTCGCAGGGCCTGAAGGACCTGTCGATCTCCCGCTCCACGTTCGACTGGGGCATCCCGCTGCCCTGGGACACCTCGCACGTGATCTACGTGTGGGTCGACGCGCTGCTCAACTACGTGACCGCGGTCGGCTACGGATCCGACGACCCTTCGACAGGCTCAGGGACCACGTTCGATCGCCGCTGGCCCGGCTACCACGTGGTCGGCAAGGACATCCTGCGCTTCCACGCGGTGATCTGGCCCGCCATGCTCATGGCCGCGGGCCTCGAGGTCCCCAAGGGCGTGTTCGCGCACGGCTGGCTCCTCGTCGGCGGCGAGAAGATGTCGAAGTCGAAGCTCACCGGCATCGCGCCGACCGAGATCACCGACGTCTTCGGATCCGACGCGTACCGGTTCTACTTCCTCTCCGCGATCGCGTTCGGGCAGGACGGATCCTTCTCCTGGGAGGACCTGTCGGCGCGCTACCAGGCCGAGCTCGCGAACGGCTTCGGCAACCTCGCCTCGCGCACGATCGCGATGATCGAGCGCTACTTCGGCGGGGTCGTGCCGGCTGCGGCGGAGTACACCGAGCAGGACCTGGCCGTGCAGCGGATCGTCGCCGAGGCTGCGACGAATGCGGACGCCGCCGTGGACCGGTTCCGGATCGACGAAGCGATCGCCGACGTGTGGACGATCGTCGACGCCCTGAACGGCTACATCACGGAGAACGAGCCGTGGGCGCTGGCGAGGGACGAGGACCAGAAGGACCGCCTCGGCACCGTGCTGTACACCTGCGCCGAGGGTCTGCGCGCACTGTCCGTGCTGCTCTCGCCGGTGATGCCGCAGGCCACAGGGAAGCTCTGGGACGCCCTCGGCGCCGGGGATGCCCTGGGCGCCCTCACCGCGCAGCCCATCCGCGAGGCGGGCCGCTGGGGGCAGCTGCCCGTCGGCACGCAGGTGCAGGCACTCTCGCCGCTGTTCCCGCGCATCGAGGCCTCGGCCTGAGCCAGGAGCGCCACGAGGAGACGCATGGCTGAGACGCCCGAGACATCCGTGCGCGAGCGCGCGACGGACGGACGCAAGGATCTGCGCTATCCGCCTGCGCCGGAGCCGCTGGCCGTCCCGGTCTACGACAACCACTGCCACCTCGAGATCGCGGACGGTGAGGAGGGGCTGTCCCTCGCCGAGCAGCTGGACCGGGCGCAGGCCGTCGGGATCGCGGGCGTCGTGCAGGCCTCGGGCGACATCGAGTCCTCGCGCTGGGCCGTGGCGGCGGCGGAGTCGGATCCGCGCGTGCTCGCGGCCGTCGCGATCCACCCGAACGATGCGCCGGCGTACGCCGGGGCCGGACGTCTCGACGAGGCCCTCGCGGTCATCGACGAGCTCGCCGCGCGTCCGCGCACCCGGGCGATCGGCGAGACCGGGCTGGACTACTTCCGCACCGAAGAGCCGGGGCGGGCCGCCCAGCACGCGTCCTTCGAGGCGCACATCGCGCTCGCGAAGAAGCACGGCATCGCGATGCAGATCCACGATCGCGACGCGCACGACGACGTCCTGGAGACGCTGACCCGCGTCGGCGCCCCGGAGCGCACCGTGTTCCACTGCTTCTCGGGCGACGAGGCGATGGCGCGGGTGTGCGCGGAGGCGGGGTACTACCTGTCGTTCGCGGGGAACGTGACGTTCAAGAACGCGCAGAATCTGCGGGACGCCCTCCGGGTCACGCCGCGCGAGCGGATCCTGGTCGAGACCGACGCCCCGTTCCTGACCCCGACGCCGCTGCGCGGACGCCCGAACGCGCCCTACCTGATCCCGCTCACACTGCGCTTCATGGCTGCAGAGCTCGGCCTCGACGTCGGCGAGCTCGGCGCGACGATCGCCGCGAACACCCTCGAGGTCTACGGCTCGTTCGCTTGAGCGCCGTCCTTCGGCGCGCCGTCCGGGGCGAGGCACCGCGTCCGCGCGAGGGAACCCCACCGCCGGATCGAGGAGCCGGTGCGGGCGGCCCGGCGCCATGCCGGAGAATGGGGGGATGACCGTCTCCCTGCTCGGCGCCGCCGACATCCGCCGGCTGGCCGCCGATCTCGACGTGACGCCCACGAAACGGCTCGGCCAGAACTTCGTGGTCGACGCCAACACGGTGCGCAAGATCGTGCAGGCGGCCGAGGTGCAGCCGGCCGAGCGGGTCGTCGAGATCGGGCCGGGCCTGGGATCCCTCACCCTCGCGATCCTGGAGACCGGAGCGGCGGTCACGGCCGTCGAGATCGACCACCGCCTGGCCGCGCGGCTGCCGCAGACCGCTCTCGAACGAGGCGTCCCCGAGGGCGCCCTGACCGTCGTGGACGCCGACGCCCTGCGTGTGACCGAGCTGCCGGGGGACCCGACGGTGCTCGTCGCGAACCTGCCGTACAACGTTTCGGTGCCGGTGCTGCTGCACTTCCTCGAGACGTTCCCGTATCTGCAGCGCGGTGTCGTGATGGTGCAGGCCGAGGTCGCCGAGCGCCTCGCGGCGAAGCCGGGCTCGAAGATCTACGGCGCGCCGAGCGTGAAGGCCGCCTGGTACGGTCCGTGGCGCCTGTGCGGCACGGTGTCACGGCAGGTCTTCTGGCCGGTGCCGAACGTCGACAGCCTGCTCGTCGGCTTCCACCGCGACGCGGACCCGCGCGGCTCGGAGGAGGTGCGGCTCCGCACCTTCACGATCGTGGACGCGGCGTTCAACCAGCGCCGCAAGATGCTGCGGCAGGCGCTCTCCGGCGTCTTCGGCAGTTCGGCGGAGGCTTCGGCCGTGCTGGAAGCGGCGGGCGTCGCGCCCACAGCGCGGGGCGAGGATCTGACGGTGGACGACTACCACCGGATCGCGCGGGCCACCTGAGCCTCGTCGGCACCGAGGTGTCGTGCCGCCCGGGTTTCGGGTTCCCGAGCAGGCACGACACATTCCATCGGAGTGCATCTAGCCGGACAACGTCCCCAGAACTTGGCCGGCTTCCCCAGGTGCGGACTTGAGCGTAACACCGAGAGTGCTTGTCCCCCAAATGGGGGACAAGACTCTTTGCTGAGAGTTTGCTGAGAGTTGCTTCCGCACGCCCTCATCAGACCCCTTCAGACGCCGTTCGAGCGTGTGCAGCCACGACAGGATGACGCCGAACGCCAGCCCCTCGAACACCGTCAGCGACACCAGCCCGGCCGTCATGCCGATGAAGCCGACGGTGAGAACGACCGCGGCTCCGGTCGCGATCCCGTCGAGGGCGCGGGACAGTCCGCGCAGGAACACCCGGTGCAGGATCAGCATCGCCGCGGAGGATGCGATCGCCCCGTTGGCCGCGGTCTCATGGCCGGCGAGGTCGACGGACAGGGGGAGCAGCCCGATCAGCACGAGGCTCAGCCCGAGGGCGGCGATGAGCAGCGGGAGAAGCGTCGGAAGGGCGCTTCTCGCCCAGGATCCCGCCGGAGACGCGGCATGCAGGCGCACGGCCGTGGGTATCGCGGAAGCGATGATCACCGCTCCCGCGACGATCACGCCGCCGTTGAACACCAGGCTGGAGGCATCGCCCATCGCGCCGAGCCGGCTGAAGCAGGACTGCCACCAGCCGGGATCGGCCGTGGTCGACGCCGAGGCGATGACGCCCGCGCCGAGGGCTCCCGCGGCAGTGAGAGCGAGGGGAATGCGCCGGTGCCAGTGCATGACTGATCCTGTCGCCGCACGCTCGGGCGGGGTCAGGGCCGGGTATGGGTCCGCACTCGGGCAAGCGTTCGTCGGACGCGGATCGGGGTCGGTCCGCTTGTGGCGAAACAGCATAGCCAATTTCCGGGTCCTGGCGGGGTGTCCTCTCGCGCGACGAGGACGGCGCCGCTCCGATCGTCCCCGCCTGGATCCGGTGCGGACTGCCAGGGTGCCGCAGGACCGGGGCCCGCTAACCTGGGACCGTGACCGAGCCGCGCTTCCGCCCCGACGTTCTCGACATCCATCGCCCGTACTCCGCTGCCGCGGATCGATACGAGGGCGCACGCTTCCGCCAGGTGGGGTCTTCCGGCCTCTACCTCCCCGCGATCTCGCTCGGACTGTGGTGGAACTTCGGCGACAACATCCCTCTGGACAGCCAGCGCGAGTTGCTGCGGCACGCGTTCGACCGCGGCATCACCCATTTCGACCTGGCCAACAACTACGGGCCGCCGTACGGTTCGGCGGAGAAGAACTTCGGCCGCATCTTCGCGGAGGACTTCGCGCCCTACCGCGACGAGCTGATCATCTCGTCCAAGGCCGGCTGGGACATGTGGCCGGGGCCGTACGGCGACCTCGGCAGCCGCAAGTACATCCTCGCGAGCGCGGAGCAGTCGCTCACCCGTATGGGGCTGGACTACGTCGACATCTTCTACTCGCACCGTGCCGACCCGGTCACGCCGGTCGAGGAGACGATCGGGGCGCTGGACACGCTGGTCCGCCAGGGCAAGGCGCTGTACGTCGGCATCTCCTCGTACAGCGCCGAGCGCACCGAGGCTGCCGCCGACATCGCCCGCGAGCTCGGCACGCCGCTGGTCATCCACCAGCCCGCGTACTCGATCCTGAACCGCTGGGTCGAGGACGGCCTGACCGAGAGCCTCCGCGAGGAGGGCATGGGCGCGATCGCGTTCACACCGCTCGCCCAGGGCCTGCTCACGGGCAAGTACCTCCGCGACGGCGTCGCGGAGCGGGCGCAGAAGCGCGGATCGCTTCCGGAGGGAAGGCTGAGCGACGAGGGCCTGGCGACGCTGCGCGCGCTGGACGAGGTCGCGCGGGAGCGCGGTCAGAGCCTCGCCCAGCTGGCTCTGCAGTGGGTGCTGCGGGACGGCGTGGTGGCCTCGGCGCTGATCGGCGCGTCCCGCCCGGCCCAGCTCGATGAGAACCTCGCCGCGCTCGACGCGCCCGAGCTCACCGCGGAGGAGCTCGCCCGCATCGACGAGATCGCCGGCGCCGGCCTCGACGTGAACCTGTGGTCCGTCTCCTCGGAGCTGTGATCCGGTGAGCGACGCGGGGGAGCGCCGGGACCGGGTGCACGTCCGCGCGCCGGGCAAGATCAACCTGTTCCTGGGCGTCGGCCCGCTCGACGGCGACGGCTACCACGCCCTGTCCACGGTCTTCCAGGCGGTCTCGCTCTACGAGGACGTGATCGCGACCCCGTCCGACGACTTCTCGCTGGCCGTGACGGGCGTCGCGGATCCGTCCACGGTGCCGCTGGACGATCGGAACCTCGCGATGCGCGCCGCCAAGGTGCTGGCCGCCGCCACCGGGCATGACGGCGGGGTGCACCTGGAGATCCGCAAGAGCGTGCCGGTCGCGGGCGGGATGGGCGGGGGATCCGCCGACGCGGCCGCCGCCCTGGTCGCCTGCAACGAGCTGTGGCGCACCGGGCTCGGCCACGACCGGCTGCACGAGCTCGGAGCGCGTCTCGGCGCCGACGTGCCGTTCGCGCTGAGCGGGGGCACCGCGGTGGGCACGGGGCGCGGCGACGTGCTCACGCCCGCGCTCGCCCGCGGACGCTACGAGTGGGTGCTGATCCCCGATGACGAGGGACTCTCCACGCCTGCCGTCTACCGCGCCTACGACGTGGTGCGGGCCGAGAACGGGCCCGCGTTCTATGCGGGACGCGAGGAGATCGACCCGTTCGAGGTTCCGCCGTCGTTCTTCCAGGCGCTGCTCACGGGGGAGCCCGAGGAGCTCGCCGGGTGCCTGCGCAATCAGCTCGAGGCGGGTTCCTTCCGGCTGCGTCCTGAGCTGGAGGAGACGATCGACCGGGAGGTCGGCGGAGCGGTCCTGGCGGGGATCGTCTCCGGATCCGGGCCGACGATCGCGCTGCTGTGCGAGGACGCGCCGACCGCCGACCGCACGGCCGAACGGCTGCGCGCGCGGGGCCGCGCGGCCCTCCGTGCGCACGGCCCGGTGCGCGGGGCGCACGTCATCTCGGCCGCCGAGCAGCGCTGACTGCGGCTCCGCCCGCAGGCCCGAGCAGCGCGGCACGGAACCGCGGGCGGCGACGGCGGGTGCGCGGTGAACCCCGCACGGCCATAATGGAGTGATTCATGTGACCGTGCACATCGAGGAGGCTCTGCATGTCCACCGCCTCCGAGCGTGCCCGGATGCCCAGCATCCGCGATGTCGCCCGCCTCGCCGGCGTCTCGCACCAGACCGTCTCGCGCGTGCTGAACGACCATCCCAGCATCCGGCCGGAGACCAAGGAGCGCGTGCTCGACGCGATCCGGGTCCTCGACTACCGGCCCAACGTCGCGGCGCGCGCGCTCGCGACGAGCCGGTCGAACACCCTCGGGATCCTGTCCGCGACGACGGGGGAGTTCGGGCCGACCTCCTCGATCGCCGCGATCGAGGACGCGGCGCGCGCCGAGCGCTACGCCATCAGCACGCTCAACCTGCCGGACACCACGCCGGAGGCGATCGGGCACGCCGTGCGGCAGCTGGTCCGCGAGCCGGTCGACGGCATCGTGGTGCTCGCCCCGCAGGTGCGCGTGTTCAACGTGCTGCGCGGCATGGCCGTGTCCGTCCCGTTCGTGAGCCTGCAGACGGCCTCGGGGTCCGACGGGGTCAGCCATTCCGCGGATCAGCTCGCGGGCGCCCGCATGATCACGGAGTACCTGATCGGCCTCGGCCACAGCGACATCCTGCACCTGGCCGGCCCGCAGGACTGGATCGAGGCCGAGTCGCGGATGCGCGGCTATCTCGACGCGATGCGGGATGCCGACCTCCCCACGATCCCGCCGATCCGGGGGGACTGGAGCGCGGACTTCGGCTACTTCGCGGGGCAGGAGCTCGCCCGCCGACGCGACTTCACGGCGGTGTTCGCCGCGAACGACCTGATGGCGATCGGGCTCATGCACGGCTTCCGCGACGCGGGGCTGCGCATTCCGGCGGACGTCAGCGTGGTCGGCTTCGACGACGTGCCCGTCGCGGCTCACGTCGCGCCGCCGCTGACGACCGTGCACCAGGACTTCCCCGAGCTGGGCCGGCGCGCCGTGCAGATCCTCCTCGCGCAGATCCGCGGGGAGTCGGCGCCGGTGTTCGGGCCCGTGGTGCCCGTGCTGTGCGGCCGCGAGTCCGCCGCGTCACGGTAGGGAAACGAAATCGGCGGGGGCACTTGACACTGCCCGCGCAGGCAGGGCACGATGTAACCCGATGTGAACGGTAACATTGACCGGAACATCACCGGACCTGGTATCGAAGGAGATCCGTGAGCGAGACGACGGCGTTGCCGACTGTGACGGGACCGATCCTCGAGATGCGCAGCATCACGAAGGAGTTCCCGGGCGTGAGGGCCCTCTCGGATGTGTCGATCACCGTTCGCACCGGCGAGGTGCACGCCATCTGCGGCGAGAACGGCGCCGGCAAGTCCACCCTGATGAAGGTGCTCTCGGGGGTGTACCCGTACGGGAGCTACGACGGCGAGATCCTGCTGTACGGGCAGGAGCAGCGGTTCAAGGACATCGCGGCCAGCGAGCACGCCGGGATCGTGATCATCCACCAGGAGCTCGCGCTCATCCCCGAGCTCTCCATCACCGAGAACATCTTCCTCGGCAACGAGATCCGCCAGGGCGTGCGCATCGACTGGACCGCGCAGAAGCAGCGGACGATCGAGCTGCTCGCCCGGGTCGGCCTCCGCGAGGACCCGGACGTCGCGATCAAGCACCTCGGCGTCGGCAAGCAGCAGCTCATCGAGATCGCGAAGGCGCTGAACAAGGACGTCAAGCTGCTCATCCTGGACGAGCCCACGGCGGCCCTGAACGAGAACGACTCGCAGCACCTGCTCGATCTGATCCTCGGACTGAAGGCCAAGGGGATCACGTCGATCATCATCAGCCACAAGCTCAACGAGATCGAGCAGATCGCCGACGAGATCACGATCATCCGCGACGGCCGCACGGTCGAGACGCTCGACGTCAGCCGCGGCGAGATCAACGAGGACCGCATCATCCGCGGCATGGTCGGCCGCTCGCTGGAGAGCCGCTATCCGGACCGCACGCCCGAGATCGGCGACGTCTTCTTCGAGGTCAAGGACTGGTGGGTGCGCCACCCCAGCGTCGCCGAGCGCATGGTGGTCAAGGGTTCCAGCATCGAGGTCCGCCGCGGCGAGGTCGTCGGCATCGCCGGCCTCATGGGCGCCGGTCGCACCGAGTTCGCGATGAGCATCTTCGGGCGCTCCTACGGGCAGTTCCTCTCCGGGACGATCGTCAAGGACGGCCAGGAGATCGTGCTCCCCGACGTCCGCTCCGCGATCCGGCACGGCCTCGCCTACGTGAGCGAGGACCGCAAGGTGCTGGGGCTCAACCTGCTCGACTCGATCAAGCGCTCGATCGTCTCCGCGAAGCTCTCCAAGATCTCCCGCGGCGGCGTGGTGAACGACATCGAGGAGGCGCAGGTCTCCGAGCAGTACCGGAAGTCGCTGCGGATCAAGACCCCCACCGTCGAGCAGGGCGTGAACACGCTCTCGGGCGGCAACCAGCAGAAGGTCGTGCTGGCGAAGTGGATGTTCACGGATCCCGACCTGCTCATCCTCGACGAGCCCACCCGCGGCATCGACGTCGGGGCCAAGTACGAGATCTACGCGATCATCAACGAGCTCGCCGCGCAGGGCAAGGGCGTCATCGTGATCTCCAGCGAGCTGCCCGAGCTGCTCGGCATGTCCGACCGCATCTACACCGTGTTCGAGGGGCGTGTCACCGACTGCCTCTCGGCATCCGAAGCCACCCCGGAGGCGCTCATGCGCAGCATGACCTCCCTGACTCAGAAGGCCACAGCATGAGCACCACGACCGAACTCCCGAAGACGCAGCCGTCACTCGATCCCGAGGACCGCGGCTTCCGATTCCGCGACCTGGGCAAGATGATGGGCGGCGGCCAGTCCACCCTCCGTCAGTTCGGCATCCTGGGTTCGCTGGTCGTCATCATCCTGATCTTCCAGGTCTGGACCGGCGGGCTGACGCTCTCGCCGGGGAACCTGATCAACGTCGTCAACCAGTACTCCTACATCCTGATCCTCGCGATCGGCATGGTGATGGTCATCATCATGGGTCACATCGACCTGTCGGTCGGCTCGGTGGCCGCGTTCGTGGGCATCGTGGTCGCGAAGTCGATGGCGGACTGGCACTTCCCGTCCTGGGCCGCCGTTCTGCTCGGCCTCGGCGTCGGCGTGCTCGTCGGAGCCTGGCAGGGCTTCTGGGTCGCCTTCGTCGGCGTGCCGGCGTTCATCGTCACCCTGGCCGGCATGCTCTTCTTCCGCGGTGCGAACCAGTGGGTGGGCCAGTCCACCTCGGTGGCCGTCCCCAACGACTTCCAGTACATCGGCGCCGGCTACCTCGGCGAGATCGCGCTGCCGCTGCCGTTCAACGTGCCCACGATGATCCTCGCCCTGCTCGCGGTGATCTGGGTGATCGGCTTCGAGTTCTTCCTGCGCGCCTCGCAGCGCAAGGCGGGGACGGACGTGGCCCCCGTCTGGGTCAGCGTCGTCAAGGTCGTGATCCTGTCGGTGCTGATCCTCGTCGCGGGCTACCAGTTCGCGTCCGGCCGCGTCGGCACGAGCTTCCCGGTCTCGGGCGTGATCCTGCTGGTCCTCGTGATCATCTACACCTTCGTGACGCGCAACACCGTGTTCGGCCGGCACCTGTACGCGGTCGGCGGCAACCGGCAGGCCGCGCGCCTGTCCGGCGTGAAGGACCGCTGGACCGACTTCTTCGTCATGATGAACATGTCGGTGCTCGCGTCCGTCGCGGCCATGATCTACGTGGCCCGGGCGACCGCCTCCGGCCCGCAGGACGGCAACGGCTGGGAGCTCGACGCGATCGCCTCGGTCTTCATCGGCGGCGCCGCCGTCTCCGGCGGCATCGGCACCGTGATCGGATCCATCATCGGTGGTCTGGTCATGGCGTTCCTGAACAACGGCATGGCGCTGCTCGGCGCCGGCGCCGACGTCGTCTCGATGGTCAAGGGCCTCGTCCTGCTGCTGGCCGTCGGCGTCGACGTGTGGAACAAGCAGCAGGGCCGTCCGTCCCTCACCGGGTTCATCACCCGCCGGTTCTCCCGCAGGGAAGAGCCGTTCCAGACCTCCGCTTCCGGCAACGCGAGCGGGAAGTAGGGGACCGGCCGCACCGCGCGGATCCATCCCTGCACACCAGAAGAGAAAGAGATCACATGAAGAAGATCCTCCTTTCGGCGACAGCGATCGTCGTCGCGGGTGCCTTCGCCCTGACCGGCTGCTCGTCCGAGCGCGGCGGCACGCCCGCCTCGAGCGGCCCGGCAGCCAAGGGCTTCGCAGCCGACGCCAAGATCGGCGTCGCGCTGCCCGACAAGACCAGTGAGAACTGGGTGCTCGCCGGCAAGCTGTTCACCGACGGGCTGAACAAGGCCGGCTTCAAGCCGGACGTGCAGTACGCACCGGCCAGCAACACGGTCGCCGAGCAGCAGAACCAGATCTCGGCCATGGTCACCAGCGGCGCGAAGGTCATCATCATCGGCGCGAAGGACGGCAAGCAGCTGTCCACCCAGGTGCAGGCCGCGCACGACGCCGGGGCGACGGTCATCGCGTACGACCGCCTGATCGAGAACACCGACGCCGTGGACTACTACGTCGCGTTCGACAACTTCAAGGTCGGCCAGCTGCAGGGACAGGCCCTGCTCGACGGCCTCGCCAAGCGCGCCGGCCACCCGGCTCCGTACAACATCGAGCTCTTCTCCGGCTCCGCGGACGACGCCAACTCGGCGGTCTTCTTCAAGGGCGCGATGGACGTGCTCGAGCCGAAGATCAAGGACGGCACGCTGAAGGTGGTCTCGGGGCAGACCGACATCACCCAGACGGCGACCGACGGCTGGAAGGCCGAGAACGCCCAGCGCCGCATGGACGCGATCCTCACGGCGAACTACAGCTCGGCCACGCTGGACGGCGTGCTCTCGCCGAACGACACCCTCGCCCGCGCCATCATCACCTCGGCGCAGCAGGCCGGCAAGCCGGTCCCGGTCGTCACCGGTCAGGACTCCGAGGTCGAGTCCGTGAAGTCGATCATGGAGGGCGTGCAGTACTCCACGATCAACAAGGACACCTCCCTGCTCGTCGCCCAGGCGATCAAGATGACGCAGGAGCTGCAGAAGGGCTCCACCGTCGACGTCAACGACACGAAGTCGTACAACAACGGCAAGAAGGTCGTCCCGGCCTACCTGCTGAAGCCGGTCATCGTCACGAAGGAGAACGCCGAGGAGGCGTACGCCAACGTGCCGAGCCTGCTCGACGTCGTCAAGTCCTACAAGAAGTAAGGTCCCGGACCTCCAGGGTCGTCGAGCGAAGACGCGGGCGGCCGGGACGAGATGCGGTCTCCACAGCAAGCCGCATCCCGTCCCGGTCTGCCTGCGGCCTCGCTCGTCGGCCCTTTTCCCTTCCCCCGCACTGGCTAGACTGGGCGGCGGACCGACGCCGCTCCACCCCCTAATCCTCCCGACGCAAGGAGCACTTCCGTGGCACTGATCGAGGCTGTAGGCGCACGCGAGATTCTGGATTCCCGTGGCAACCCGACCGTCGAGGTGGAGGTGCTCCTCGACGACGGCATCGTGCAGCGCGCCGCCGTCCCCTCCGGTGCGTCCACCGGCGCCTTCGAGGCGTACGAGCTCCGCGACGGCGACAAGAGCCGCTACGGCGGCAAGGGCGTGCTCAAGGCGGTCGAGGCCGTCATCGACGAGCTCGGCCCCGCGATCGAGGGCGTCGAGGCGAGCGAGCAGCGCGTCATCGACGAGATCCTCATCGAGGTCGACGGCACCGAGAACAAGAGCCGCGTGGGCGCGAACGCGATCCTGGGCGTCAGCCTCGGCGTCGCCAAGGCCGCGGCCGACTCCGCCGACCTGCCGCTGTTCCGCTACCTCGGCGGCCCGAACGCGCACCTGCTGCCCGTGCCGCTGTTCAACGTCATCAACGGCGGCTCGCACGCCGACAACGGCATCGACATGCAGGAGTTCTTCCTGGCGCCGATCGGCGCCGACAGCTTCTCCGAGGCGCTGCGCTGGGGCACCGAGGTCTACCACGTCCTCAAGGGCGAGCTGAAGGCCGCGGGCTTCGCCACCGGCCTCGGCGACGAGGGCGGCTTCGCCCCCGACCTGCCCAGCAACCGCGAGGGTCTCGAGTTCCTGGTCAAGGCGATCGAGAAGGCCGGCTTCACGCCCGGCTCCGAGATCGCGCTCGGCCTCGACGCCGCGGCGACCGAGTTCTACAACGAGGGCGTCTACCGCCTCGACGGCAAGGACTGGGACGCCGCGTCGCTCACCGACTACTACGTGGGCCTCGCGCAGGACTTCCCGATCGTCACGATCGAGGACGCGCTCGCCGAGGACGACTGGGACGGCTGGAAGGCCCTCACCGACAAGCTCGGCTCGCAGCTCCAGCTCGTGGGCGACGACCTGTTCGTGACCAACCCGGAGCGCCTGCAGAAGGGCATCGACCTCGGCGTCGCCAACTCGCTGCTGGTCAAGGTGAACCAGATCGGCACGCTCTCCGAGACGCTCGACGCCATCAGCCTCGCGCACCGCTCCGGCTACACCACGATGCTCTCGCACCGCTCGGGCGAGACCGAGGACACCATGATCGCCGACCTCGTCGTCGCCGTGAACTCGGGCCAGATCAAGAGCGGCGCGCCCGCTCGGTCGGAGCGGGTCGCGAAGTACAATCAGCTTCTGCGCATCGAGGAGGAGCTGGGCGATGCGGCGGTCTTCGCCGGCCGCTCCGCCTTCCCGCGTTTCAAGGGCTGATCAGCACATCCGCTGACGAGCCGGTGTGCCGGCCGACGTGAAGGAGGAGTCATGACCGAACGGCGGACTCCTCCTTCCTCGTCTGTCCGGGAGCAGCGAGGACGCGGCCCGGCCGCGGTCGACGTGCGCGGCTGGGTCGGCGGGATCAGGCTGAGCGGCTTCATGGTGATCATGCTCTCCCTGGTCGTGCTGGGCGCCTGGGTGCTCGTGCCGACCCTCGGCACCTATCTGGACCAGAAGCAGCGGATCGCGGCGCTCGAGCACTCGGTGCACGTCACGCAGCAGAAGATCGACGACCTGAAGGCCGAGCGCGCGCGCTGGAACGATCCGGCGTACATCACCGCCCAGGCCAGGGAGCGGCTGTTCTACGTCAAGCCGGGCGAAGTCGTCTACCTGATCGACAACGACATCGACGCGGCCGCGCAGCCGAAGGAGCAGGCGCCGGTCAGCGACACGCCGCAGCAGCGGTCGTCGGACTGGGCCGCGCAGCTGCTGCGCAGCGTCACCGGCGCGGGGCTCGCCCAGACGGCGGCGGGAACCGCCGCGCACTGACGGCCTTCCCGTCGTGACCCCGTACCCTGGAAGGGTGACCACGCCTCCGTTCGCCCCGCCCACCGACGCCGAGCTCGCGGTCGTCTCCGCGCAGCTGGGCCGGGAGGCGCGCGGCGTCGTCGGGATCGCGGCGCGATGCGCGTGCGGCAACCCGACCGTGGTCGCGACGCTGCCCCGGCTGCCGGACGGCTCGCCGTTCCCCACCTTCTACTACCTCACCCACCCGGCCGCCGCGGCCGCGATGTCGACGCTCGAGGCCGAGCACGTGATGCCGGAGCTCGCCGCCCTGCTGGAGGACGAGGACACGGCCGCCGCCTACCTGCGGGCGCACCGGGCCTACCTCGCCGATCGCGCGCAGTTCGGGGACGTGGCCGAGATCGCCGGGGTGTCCGCCGGCGGCATGCCGACGCGGGTGAAGTGCCTGCACGCGCTCGCCGGGCACGCCCTCGCGGCCGGCCCCGGCGTCAACCCGATCGGCGACGCGGCCCTGGACCGCTCCCGCTGGTCCCCGGAGCGCTGCGAATGCGCCGAGCCGGGAGCCGCGCAGGCGCGATGAGCCGGGCGCGATGACGGCGCGGCGGGCGCGGCACGGCACGACGCGATGGCGGATCGTCATCGCGGCGCTCCTGCTCGCCCTCGCGGCGCCGCTCGTCGCCGCCACACCCACGCCCAGCGCTCCCGCCGACCCGGAGCGCGCCGCGGAGTACTGGATCCCCGGCGCCGGCATCGAGAACGCCTGGAAGACGACCAGAGGGGCCGGCGTCACGATCGCCGTCATCGACACCGGGATCGCGAAGGGACCGCCGCAGTTCGACGGCGCGGTCGTGGACGGCACCGACGTCTCCGGGATCGGATCCCCCGACGGGCGCACGCCGCTGGGCCCGCTCGACAGCGATCACGGATCCCGGGTGGCGTCGCTCGCGGCAGGCCGCCCTCGTCCCGACGGGACCGGCATGATCGGGGTCGCCCCGGAGGCGAAGCTGCTCTCGATCTCGCTCGGGTTCGGCACCACCGCACCGGTGCCCTTCGCCAAGCAGGTCGCGGACGCGATGGTGTGGGCGGTGGATCACGGCGCGAACGTGATCAACCTGTCGTTCACGACCAACACCCTGGAGTGGGACCAGAGCTGGGACCACGCGTTCCAGTACGCCTTCGACCACGACGTGGTGGTCGTGGTCGCCGCCGGCAACCGCGGCAGCGGCACGTCGATGGTGGGCGCGCCGGCGACCATCCCGGGCGTCCTGACCGTCGGGGGAGTGGACCAGCACGGGGTGGCCAGCCGCGCCGCCTCCACCCAGGGCATCACGATCGCGGTCTCGGCGCCCAGCGAGGCGCTGCTCGGGGTCGACGCGAACGGGACGATCGAGACCTGGAACGGCACGAGCGGCGCCGCGCCGATCGTGGCCGGAGTGGTCGCGCTCGTCCGGGCCGCGCACCCCGGCATGAACGCGGACAGCGTGATCAACCAGATCATCCTGACGGCCCGTCCGGCCCCGCAGGCGACGGCGCATCCCGATCCGCAGTACGGCTACGGACTCATCGACGCCGCGGCGGCCGTCTCGGCCGCGCTGCCGCCGATCGGCGAGAACCCGCTCGGAGACCTGTCGGAGTGGGTGCGCCTGCACCGCCGGGCGCCGGCGCAGCAGCCCGCGCAGCCCACCTCGACGCCGGCCGCGATCCCGCCTCTGCCGCAGGCGGACGCGCCCTCCCGACCGGGCTCCCCGCTCGTGCCCAGCGCCGATTCACTGCTGTACGGTACCCTCCCGCTCGTCGCACTCACCGTGCCTGGTATCCTGATAGCGCTTGGCGTCACCGCTGCTGCCCGGCGCATCCGTTCGGCGCGCGCCCTTCGCACGCCAAAATCCCGATGACTGAGGAGTAAGCCTCCGTGACTGAGAGCACCGTGGCACAGAGAGCTGCTGCGCCCAAGATCCTGATCGTGGGCGGCGGCTATGCCGGCTTCTACACCGCGTGGAAGCTGGAGAAGCACCTCCGCCGTGGCGAGGCCGAGGTGACGATGGTCGACCCGCTGCCGTACATGACGTACCAGCCGTTCCTGCCCGAGGTGGCCGCCGGCTCGATCGAGCCGCGGCACGCGGTCGTCGCGCACCGTCGCCACCTGAAGCGGACGACCGTCATCACCGCGAAGGTGACCGGCATCAACCACGCGGAGAAGGTCGCCACCATCGCTCCCGCGGTCGGCGAGCCGTACGAGTTCGCGTACGACCAGATCGTCGTGACCGCCGGAGCCGTCTCCCGCACGTTCCCGATCCCCGGCATCGCGGACAACGCGATCGGCCTGAAGACGATCGAAGAGGCCGTCGCCGTGCGCGACACGCTGCTGTCGAACTTCGACAAGGCCGCCGCGATCCCGGCCGGCCCGGAGCGCGACCGCCTGCTCACCGTCGTCGTCGTCGGCGGCGGATTCGCGGGCATCGAGGCGTTCGCGGAGCTGCGCTCGTTCGCCTCCTCGCTGATCGCGAAGTACCCGCAGCTGAGCTTCGACGACACGCACTTCCACCTCATCGAGGCGATGGGCCGGATCATGCCGGAGGTCTCGCTGAAGACGAGCGAGTGGGTCCTGAAGGACCTCGCCAAGCGCGGCGCGAACGTGCACCTGGACACCCAGGTCAAGGCCGCCGTCGACGGCAACGTCGAGCTCTCCACGGGCGAGGTCATCCCGTCCGACCTCATCATCTGGACCGCCGGTGTGATGGCGAACCCCACCGTCGTGCGCGGCGGCGACCTGCTCGTCGAGGAGCGCGGGCGCATCCAGACCCGTGCGGATCTGCGCGTCGGCACGGCCGACGAGATCATCGAGGGCGCGTGGGCCGCCGGTGACGTCTCCGCGGTCCCCGACCTGTCCGGCGGCGGCGTCGGCGGCATGTGCGTGCCGAACGCGCAGCACGCCGTGCGCCAGGCGAAGCTGCTCGCGAAGAACCTGGTCGCGGTGCTCCGCGGAGAGGACCCGAAGGAGTACTTCCACAAGAACCTCGGCGCGGTGGCCGGTCTCGGTCTCTACGACGGCGTGTTCCAGTCCGGCGACTTCGCGCTCAAGGGCTTCCTCGCCTGGGTCGCGCACCGCGGCTACCACGGTCTCGCCATGCCCTCGTGGGAGCGCAAGTGGCGCATCCTGTGGGGCTGGTGGAACAACCTCTGGCTCGGCCGCGACATCGTCGGCATCGAGGCGCTTCAGTCGCCGCGCGCGGTGTTCGAGGAGTTCGCCGCCCGGCCGCGCCCGGCCGCGGACGCCGCTCCGGCACCCGCCGCGAAGCCCGCGCAGGCGAAACAGCCGGCAGAGGCTGTCGCCAAGTAGCCCCGGTTTCCGGCAGAACGCCCCCGATCCCCTCTTCGCCGAGGGGCCGGGGGCGTTCTCCGTCTGCGCCGGGATCGCGTCCGGCTGCGAGAGGAAACGCGACGGGATCGGGCCATATGCCGGTTCTGGCATGAGCTCTATGCGCACCCATCCGGGGGTGCTGCCCGCGCGATCCAGCACTGTCCGGCAGCGATCTCCGCCCCGTCGGATATTGGTTGTTGACGGCGGGGGTCCGGTGCGTGTACAGCTTGTCTCGGTATCCGCGTGGGGGAGCGCGCCTACCGGTTCCATGGGAGCTGGGAGGTCTTGGTGTACGCCAGGACGGATGACTTGGGGCGGCGGGTGCCGGATCGATTCGGCGCGCGCAGCCGGCGCACACGCGTCGTGGCGATCATCGCCGCGTTCGCGACGGCGCTGGTGCTGTCGCTGCCCACGAGCGCCGCCGCAGCCCCGTTGCCCGCCTCGGCCGCACCCGCGACGGCCGCAGCCGTCTGGACGCCGTCCTCGACCGTGCAGAGCATGCTCCGCGCCTTCAGCCAGGAGCGGCTCGAGGCGATGGACGCGCAGCGTCAGTTCGCCGCCTACGCGCAAGCGCTGAGCGCCTACCTCGCCGCGAAGGCGCAGTACGAGGCCGCTCTGCAGCAGGCGCAGGCGGAGGCGAACAGCCAGGCCGCCGCCGGCGCTCAGGCGCCGGTCGGGTCGACCACCGAGCAGGTCGCGTCGAGCGCTCCTGTGACGGTGCTGACGACGGTTCCCGCCGCTCCGCCCGCTTCGACGACGACGCCGGCGGATCCCGCGCCTGCCGCCTCGGGATCGCAGATGCACTGCGTGCGGAGCGCCGACGGCAACTCCGTCACCTGCAGCTCAGGCACGCCGGCCGCGACGGGTTCCACCGGCACGGGTTCGACGGGATCGACCACGGGCGCGGGATCGACCACGGGCACGGGGACGACCGGCACCGGAACCACAGGCTCGACCAGCACGGGGACGACCCCCACGGGATCGACCACAGGCACCGGTTCGACCACAGGCACCGGATCCGCCACGGGTTCCGCGGATCCCGCGACCGGCACGGGGTCGACCGGATCGACGGATCCCGCCACCGGGTCGACCGGCACCGGATCGACCACCGGGACCACGACCACCGGCACCACGGGGACGGCCGCGGCGACGACAGACGCCCCCTCTCCGCTGATGGCCGACTCGGCTCCCGCCACGCCGGTCGACGCCTCCGCCGTGCTCACCCAGGGCCAGCTCGACGACGCCGTCGCCCAGGCGCAGGCGGAGTGGACGGCGGTCGACCCGAACGCGGACTTCTCCGGGTTCAGCGCCTCCGTCGGCGACCTCGGCGGCGGGTGGCTCGGCAGCGAGGACTCCGGGGCGGTCGTCATCGACGCGCACGCGGCGGGCTGGGGCTGGAACGTCACGTTCCCGAACGACCCGGCGTCGGCGCACATGGATCTGCTCACCGTGGTCCGCCACGAGCTCGGCCACGTGCTGGGCCTGGAGCACACGCCCGGCACCGTCATGACGCCCTCGCTCTCGGCGGGGGAGAGCTACGCGGTCGATGCGTCGCTGCTGCCGGCGCCCGCCCCGGCCCCTGCGGCGGATCCCGCTCCCGCGCCTGACCCGGCACCCGCTCCGGCCCCGGCACCCGCTCCGGCCCCGGCACCCGCTCCGGACTCGAGCAGCACGGACTCGAGCACCACGGACTCGAGCACCACGAGCTCGAGCAGCACGGGCTCGACCGGCGCTTCGGCGACGGACACCAGCGGATCGACGACACCGACCGACAGCACGACGAGCCCCGCGGCGCCGAGCACGCAGACCAGCACCACCCAGACCAGCACCACTCAGACCGGGTCCGGCAGCACCCCGTCGTCCACGACCGCCGCCGGAACGGCCACGCTTCCCGTGGCCCCCGCGGCCGGCACCTGGACCGTGCAGCTGCCCACCGGGACCGGGATGCTCTCGTTCGGCTCCGACGGCACGGCCGTCTTCACCACGGCCGCCGGCACCGTCTCCACGGCCCTCGCCGGCATCACCGAGATCGACGTGCAGGGCGGCCACGACGACACGCTCGTGATCGACCGCGGCACCGCCGACCCCGCGCTCACCGTCCGCTTCGATGGCGGCGACGGCTACAACACCCTGAACTTCGCCGGATCGGCGGCCAGGACCGTGTCGCGTCCCGTCGACGCGCACTCCGGCACCGTCGTCCTCGACGACACCACGGTGATCTACACCCGCATCGCGCCCATGACGATCAACACCGCGGCCGACATCGCGTTCGACCTCGGCTCCGCGGACGCCACCTGCACGCTGTCCCCGTCCGCGACCGCGGGCAGCCTGAACATGAGCTGCCCCGGTGCCGCCGAGGTCACGGACTTCGTCACGCCGACGAACTCGCTGACGATCCAGGGCACCGGCAACGACGTCCTGTATCTGCACGGCGCGCTCGACCTCGCCACGGCCAACCTGACGGTGGTGTTCCGGCAGATCCTGCTGGACAGCGGGATGTCCCTCACCGCGGGAGACGTGTCGCTGACCGCCTCGCAGACCGTCAGCGGCGGCGTCTCGAGCGCCCTCTCCTGCCTGGTGAACGGCACACCGGCGACGCACTGCGCCGACACCTCGATCTCGTTCACGAATGCGGACGTGACCGCGAAGAGCCTCACCGCGACCGCCACCTCGACCGTCACGCCCGACTCGTTCTACGGCGTGATCGTGAGCGACCACGCCGCGGTCACCGTGGACGGCGGATCCATCCACACGACGACGGGCGCGCTCACCCTCTCCGCGACCGCGTCCGTGCCGACCTTCACGGCGAACGAGAAGTACACCGACAACCTCATCATCGACGCCGGCGCGACCGTCTCCGTCGGCGGGGACGCGCAGCTCGGCAGCGGGACGACCGCCGCCCTCACCGCGACCAGCGACGTGCACGGCACCGCGAACCCGCAGGTCGACAGCGGCAAGAGCGAGGGCAGTGCCGGCGGCGACGGATCCACCGCGCAGCAGGACGCCGCGGTCGCGACCGTGACCGTCTTCAGCGACGCGCTGACGACGCTGACCGGCACCGCGACCCTCGCCGCGACGGGCGATGCCGCCCTGCACGCCATCAACCACGTCGACGTCGTGGCGACCGGCGATGCGACCCCCGCGAACAGCGGCGCCGGGATCGCGGTCGTGATCCTGAACCAGAACACCACCGCATCGATCGACTCCGCCTCGCCGACCGCCATCACCGCGGCCGACCTCGCGGTCGCGGCCGACAGCGACACCACCGCCACCGCGACCGCGCAGACCAGCCCCAAGGGCTCGACCGGCAACGACAAGGGCGTCAACGATCCCGCCCGCGCGAACGGCCAGGCGAAGACCGCCGACGGCGCCGCAGGCGGGACCAGCGGCAGCAACAGCGGCATCGCCGGCGCCCTCGGCGTCGTGATCCTGACCGGCGGCACGCACGCCTACATCGGGGGCACGGGCGTGACGACCACGGGCGGCACGCAGACCGTGCACGCCGGCGCCAAGAACGTGGACTCGGCGTCCGCCTCGGGCGGCAACGCCGACGGATCCGGCGGCATCGGCATCGGCATCGCGGTGAACGTCGCGACCTTCACCACCGAGGCGTATCTCGCAGGGGGTGCGACCCTGAACGCGACCGGCGTCACCGTCGAGGCGGTCGCGCCCGCTCAGTCTCAGTACTCCGCGACCGCGCAGTCCGGCGCGTCCGGCAGCGGCTCGGTCGGCGTGGCCGGATCCCTCGCCGTGAACGTCGCGGTCGTGAAGAACCTCGCCGAGGTGCGCGGCATCCCGACGGTCCACGCGAACCTGACCCTGACCGGCGGCTCGAACGTGCGGGACCGCACGGATGCGACCTCGAAGAAGGACGGCACCGGCAAGTCCGTCGGCGTCGGCGCCTCCGCGTCGATCGACGTCGTCGACGTCACCACGAACGCGGGGGTGACGAGCGGAGCGACGCTCGCGGGCGTGCACGACCTGACCCTGAACGCCACCGGCGCGAGCGACAGCGGCACGACCGCGACGAGCGGCGCGAAGGGCGGCGGCAGCCTCACGCTGACCGCCGTGGTCGCCCTCGACGTCGACAACGTGTCGACCTCCGCGGGGATCGTGGACGGTGCGACCCTCGACGTCGGCGGCTCGATCGCCGCGCATGCGAGCCAGACCGCCAAGGCCAAGACGGTCGCGACCGGCGCCACCGACGGCGGCGACCTGGCCATCGGCGCCGCCTTCGCGATGACCCTCGCCACGCACCGCGCCGACGCCTCGCTGGGCCGCATCGCGGTCGCCGGCCACGACGTGAGCTTCCGCGCCGACGGCGCGAGCGACACCGATACCGAAGCCAGCGCGAGCTCGGCGGGCGCGAAAGGCGAGGCCTCCGCGAGCGACCCGGGCGGCGACACCACCACCGTCAACCACAAGGGCGACAGCCAGGCCTCGTTCGCGAACGGCACCTCGAGCGCCAACGGCGGCGCGGGCAGCCGTTCCACGACCCCCGCCGTGAAGTCCGGCGACGGCGCCGGCGGCAGCGGCGGGACCTCCATCACCGTCGCGGCGGCGATCGTCTTCAACATCGTCGACTCCAGCTCGACCTCTCTGCTCGCCGACGGGCAGTCGGTCACCGCGACGGCCGGTCAGGTGACCTTCGCGACCAGCAACACCACGCATGCCAAGGCCATCGCCACCGGAACCGCGAGCACGGGCTCGTCGCTCACTATCGGCGCGGCCGTCGCCGTCAACCTGGTGAACATCGTCAACGACGCCTCGATCGGCGCAGGCAGCACGGTGCACGCCGCGACCGGCCTCACGCTGTCCGCGATCATGAACACCGCGCCGGACGCCAAGCACACGATCGACGCCGAGGCCACCGCGGGAGCGTCCAGCTCGGACGGCACCCTGGGCCTTGCGGGCGCTTTCGCGATGAACCTCCTCAACGAGAAGACCACCGCGGCCGTGCACGCGTCGCCGCTCGGCGGCGGGGGAGTCCAGATCACCGGAGTCGGCGACATCACGATGACCGCCGGATCCGCGGGCAGCAGCACGACCAAGGCCACCGCGGCGCAGTCCGGGGGAGCGACCGTCGGGATCGGCGCGTCCGTCGCCCTTAACCTCGTCAACAACGACGTCTTCACCGGCTTCGACCTGAACACCTCCGCGCCCAACGGCCCCCCGGTCGTCGGAGCGCGCAACATCACGCTGAACTCGACGAACGCCGATGCGCTGACGAACGAGACCGACGCGGGTGGCCAGGGCGGCAAGGTGACCGTCACCCCCTCCGTCGCGGTATCGATCGCGAACGAATCGTCTCAGGCCGCTTTCGGGGCCGGTCCCACCGTCCAGGTCGCCGGAGCCATCGCGGTGACCGCCGCCTTCACGGGCGCGGTCGACACCACCGCGAAGGGCGACACCACGGTCGGATCCACCGCCGGGATCGGCCTCTCCCTGGCCCTCGCCGTCGTGAACCACACCGTGGACGCGCACACCGACCGCAGCCTGCACGCGCACGGCGCGATCGGGTTCACCGCGACCGGCAGCTCGCAGACCACGAGCGAGGCGGAGGCGGCCGCGAGCGGCGCCTCGAACGACGGTCAGGACACCAACAGCAAGGCCGACAACAACCTCGGCAACGCGAACAAGACGCAGAAGGACAACAACGCCGCCGGCAAGGACTCGGGCAAGACCTCGACCCCGAAGACCGGCACCGCCGACGGCCAGGACAACAGCGGCTCGAGCTCGCCGTCCCTGTCGGTCGCCGCCGCGCTCGCGATCAACATCGTCACCACCGTCAGCACCGCGACGATCGCCGACGCCCTGACGATCACGTCCGACACTGCCGCCGTCACCCTGAAGAGCTCGGCGCACACCGACTCCTCGGCGCACGGCAAGGGCGACACCACCGCGAAGGCCGCCGTCGGCGTCGGCGCGGGTGTCGGGGTCAACGCCGTCGACCTGACCAACCGCGCCGCGACCGGCGCCTCCACGATCGTCGCGACCGGCCTCGACGCCGAGGCGGGGATCACCGACCTCGCCGACCCTGACAACCACGACGTGCTGCGGCACTGGAACGGCACCTCGTGGGACGTCATCGACCGCGGCAAGGACCTGCCCGGCCCGTACGCGACCCAGTACTTCCACCTCAGCGCCGACGACGGCTCGCACGGCAAGGGCGTCTACCAGTACTCCTCCGGCGGCGGCTGGGGCAGCGCGGTGCTCGCCGGCGACGTGCCCGAGAAGAGCAAGCTGAGCGACTGCGCACACACCTCGAGCCCGGCCTTCTGCGTCCTGACCGTGCCGAACGCCGGCCACCCGCAGGGCAGCCTCTACCGCTGGGACGGCTCGGCCTGGCAGTACGCCGGCGACGAGTCCGGCGAGAAGCTGCCCACCGGCGGTCCCAAGGACAAGGACTACTACGAGCTCACCGCCGACGACGGACTCGGCCACAGCGCAGGCCTGTACCGTTTCGCGTCCAGCGGGCACGCGTGGAGCACGGTCGCCGGCCCCTTCTTGCACGGGATCGACCTGCCGTCCTCGCCCTCGGCCGACCAGATCTTCCGTCTCGACGAGCACGAGTTCGAGGCGCACGCCGAATCCGGCGCCGGCGACTCGACCACGATCGGCGTGGCCGGATCCGTCGCGATCAACATCGTGAAGAACCGCACCGAGGCGGTGGTCCCGGCGGGCGCGTCGATCACGCTCACCACGGACGACCTGACCCTGCGCAGCCGCAGCAACGAACGCGACGCCGCGAAGGCGACCAGCAAGGCCGAGACCGGCGACTCGGTCGGCGTCGGCGCCTCGGTCGCCCTGAACATCTTCTCCGGCCAGGATCCGGTCACCCTGCTCCCGTCGAACCGGGTGCGCTCCGAGGTCGAGGACGGCGCGGCCGTCTCCGGCGGCGCCAACGTCGAGATCGAGGCGAAGGGCTGGCGGCAGGTGTCGGCCGAGGTCGAGGCCGGGACCAAGACCAGCGGCGACAACCCCGCCATCACGCCGGCCGTCGCGCTCGTGGTGAGCAACCACGACACGGTGACCGCCCGCCTGGGCGGCGGATCCGCGCTGACCGTCAGCGGATCCGTGACCGTCTTGGCGGAGCACACGGACGAGCTCGACACGTCCGGCAAGGCGGAGGCTGCGAGCAAAGACGTCGCGGTCGGCGCCATCGTCGCCCTCAACGTCGTCCTCGACTGGAACACCCTCGCGGCGATCGACCGCTCGATCAGCGGCACCGCGATCACGATCGAGGCGACCTCCGAGCTCGCGGACGCCGCGAACGCGACCGCCAGCGCGCGCGGCAGCAGCGACAGCGACAACAGCTCCGACACGAAGTCGAACCAGCAGATCAAGGACAACCCGAACACGACCGGCGCCACCGCCGGGAAGACCACCCCGAAATCCAACGACCAGACGACCTCGGCGAACAGCAGCGCGAGCGGCAAGACGGGCAAGAGCGGCGGCGGCACCGGGATCGCGGCGTCCATCGCGTGGAACTGGATCGAGGCGGCCAACGAGGCCCGCATCGGCGGCGGCATCACCGTGACCGCCACGGGCGGCGCGGTGAAGGTCAGCGCCTCCGACCTCACCGGGAACACGGCCAAGGCCATCAGCACCGCCTTCGACCTGACCTCGGGCAGCACCGAGATCGGTGCCGCGGTCGGCTTCAACTACCTGAACCTGAGCAACAAGGGGCACGTGCTGCAGGGCGCCACGGTGACCGGCGCGGGCGTCACGGTCGAGGCGATCACCCCCGCCGGCAAGCACGACGACTTCATCGTCTGGGCGTTCGCGGCCGCCGGCGGCAAGTCCGGCACGAGCATCGCCGCCTCGGCGGGCATCAACGTCCTCAACCTGTACACCGCCGCGCGGATCGGCCAGGGTGCCACGGTCATCTCGACGCAGGGCATCGACGTCAACGCGGTCACCGACATGCGCCTGCTGAACCTCGCGCTCTCCGGGGCGCTGTCCACGAGCGGCAAGGGCATCGGCGGCGCGTTCGCCGTGAACATCCTGCCCGCCGTCTCGACGATCGCCGCCGTCTGCTCCGGCGCCGACCCGACCACGGACCCCGACTGCACGGGCTCGACGGCCGCGACCACGCTGCAGGCCGCCGGCGCCATCGGCGTCACGGCGCACCAGACATACGCGCCGCTCGCGCCGACGACCGGCAACAGCACGATCGACGACCACCTTCCGGCCATGTCGTCGTTCGCCCTCGGCGGCGCCGTCGGCGGCAGCGGCGTCGCGGTGAGCGCGACGATCGTGGTCGACGTGCTGCTGTTCGACACCGAGGCCTACCTCGGCGACGGCGCCAAGGTCAACCAGACGGCCACCGGCGGCTCCGGCCAGTCCGTGAACGTCTCGGCGCAGGACGACACGAACATCGTGGACGTCTCCGGCGGGCTCGCGCTGAGCGGCGGATCCGCCTCGGTCGCCGGATCCATCATCGTCCTCGTCATGACGAAGGACGTGAAGGCCCGCATCGGCGCCGGGGCGAAGGTCGCCGCAGGAGGCGGCGTCTCCGTCGCCGCGGCCTCGACCGAGAACCTGCTCGAGATCGTCGTCGGCGGCAGCGCCTCCGACTCGAGCGCGGCGGTCGCCGGCACCTTCGCCGTCATCGTGATCAACCCGGGCGACCACGCCACCTCCGCCACGATCGGCGACAACGCGGTCGTGCACGCGGGCGGCGACGTCGCGGTCACCGCGTCCGACATGGCGGACAAGCTCAGCATCGCGTCCGGCAACGTCGCGATCTCCACGAGCAGCGCGGGCGTCGGCGCCTCGCTCGCCCTCCTGGTCCGCAGCGGCACCGTCGTGGCGACGATCGGCGACCACGCCGACATCGAGGCCGACGGCGCCACCGGGCTCACGGTCTCGGCCACCCAGCTCGGCGACATCCTCCTCGTCGCGGTCGCCGGCGCGGGCGGCAACAACGCCGGCATCGCCGGATCCGTGTCGGTCGACGTGCTCACGGACGTCACCACGGCCGGGATCGGCTCGAGCACGACGGTGAACTGCGTGGGCGTGAGCTGCACGAACTCGAGCGGCAGCACCTCGCAGTCGGTCGCCGTCACGGCCTCCGACACCACGACGATCCTCGCGCTCGCCGGCGCCGTGGCCGTCGGCGGAACGGCCGGCGTGGGCGTCGGCCTCGACGTCGAGGACCTGCACAAGACCACCTCGGCGACCATCGGATCGTCCTCCACCGTGCACGCCAACGGCGACGTCGTCGTCACCTCGACCTCGCGCGAGGACATCAAGTCCATCTCCGCCGGTGTCTCCGCGGGCGGCACGGCCGCGGTCACCGTCAACGCCGCCGTCCCGGTAATCGTCGTGACCACCACCGCAAGCATCGGATCCGGCGCGAACGTCCGTGCCGGGGGCAACGTGATCGTGTCCGCCGACGAGGCGATGACGCTGTTCGTGATCGCGGGCAACATCAGCGCCGGCGGCACCGCCGCGATCGGCGCGGGTGTCGCCGTGCCGGTCGTCACCAAGACCACGAACGCGACGATCGGCTCGTCCGCGGTCGTCACGGCGCTCGGCGGCGCCACCACGCACGGCACCGTGAACACCGGCGGCTACACGACCTCCGGGGTGGACACCCGGTTCGACCCGCGCGGCTACCTGGGCGGCTACCCGGTTCCGCTGCCGCACACGCCGCTGCCGCAGGGCCTCATGTCCGACGGCACCACGATCAACCTCGGCTACACGCACAACTTCGTCGAGGGCCAGCAGGTCGTCTACGACGCCGGCGGCGGCAAGCCGATCACGGGTCTCTCCGACGGCGCGACGTACTTCGTGCACCTCGTGAACGGGTGCGGCACCTGCATCCAGATCCGCGGACCGAACGCGGATTCCCCGATCATCACCGGCATGACCCTGCCCTCCGGGATGATGAGCGAATCGCAGCGCTTCATCCCGACGAACACCCCCGGCGCCGCGGGCGACGACGCCCCGCGCTTCAACCCCGCCGTCGACGTCGGCACCGACTCCATCGTGCTCCCGTACGACCCGCAGGCCGCCGTGGGCGACCCGGTCGTGTACAGCGCCGGCGGCGGCACCGCCATCGGCGGGCTCGTGGACGGCGCCACCTACTACGTCGTCGACAACACCCCTGGCCACTTCCAGATCGCTCGCACCAAGTGCGAGGCGACGCTCAACGCCGACGACTGCGCGCACGACGGCATGGCCGTCCCGGGCGCGACCGTCCCGATCGTCTTCACCTCCACGGGCAGCGGCCGCTCGCACAGCTTCGTCCGCTCCGGACAGCTGCCCGGCGCCGACGCCGGCCAGACCGGTCCGCAGACGATCACGACCGGCACCTCCTCCGGGTTCTCCGGCGTCGCGGTCACCGCGACCAACAGCGACTACATCGCCTCCCTCGGCGTCTCGGCGGGAGCCGCGGGCACCGTCGCCGTCAACCTCTCCGGATCCGTCTCGGTGCTCACGGTGCACACCACGGCGTCGATCGGCGACCACGCCAAGATCAACTGCGCCACCGCCGCCTGCACCGCGAACGACGGGTCGGCGTCCTCCGGGCAGTCCCTGCGCGTCGCCGCCGGCAACAACTACCGCACGCTCGGCATCGCCGCCTCCGTCGCCGTGAGCGGCACCGCCGCGGTCGGCCTCTCCGCCGCGGTCCGGGTCGTCGAGCTGCACGCCGACGCCTACATCGCCCACGACGCGATCGTCAACGCGAAGCACGACATCGAAGTCGTCTCGCACACGAGCGACGCCGTCGTCTCGGTGAACCTCGCCGCCGCCGGCGCCACGGTCGGCGTCGCGGGCACGGTCGGGGTCACGGTGCTGAAGACCTTCACGAACGCCTACACGGGCGACGGGGTCACCCTGCGCTCGGACGGCGACATCGCCGTCCTCGCCTCCGACGACACGTCGCTGATCCTGGTGACCGCCTCCCTCGCCGTCGGCTGGGTGGGCGTCGGGGTGGGCGTCGACGTCGTCGTCGCCACCAAGTCCACGCAGGCCTACCTGGGCACGAACAACACCGTCACCGTCAAGGGCCTCGGCGCAGGATACGGCTGCACGATCGCCGGCGACGGCTGCGTCGACGACGGCACGATCGCGAACGACGGCTTCGGCACGCAGACCGTGCACGGCCTCGCGGTGCAGGCGGGCTCGACCGAGAAGCTGTTCGGGATCGTCGCCGGTCTCGCAGCCGGATTCGTCGGCGTCAGCGGCAACGTCGGGGTCAGCATCCTCACGGTCGGCGTGGCCGCCTTCATCGACGACGGCACGACCGTGAACAAGGGCTCCGGATCCATCCTCGGCGGCGTCGCGTCGAACCAGAGCGTCACCGTCACGGCGACGGACCGGCTCGACTCGCTGACCTTCGCCGGCGGCGTCGCCGGCGGCTTCGTGGGCGCCGCGGGCGGCATCGACATCGGCGTCGCGAACGTCAGCGTCACGTCCTACATCGGCGCGGCGGACGTCTGGGCGAACGGCGGCGTCGCCGTGAACGCGCTCGCCATCAAGCACGTCTCCAGCTACGCGGTGAGCGTCGGCGGCGGATTCGTCGGCCTCGCGGGCGCCGTCTCGGTGTGGTCGATCGGCACGACCCCGACGGACCAGTACAACTCCGACGCGAACGGCCCGCAGCGCGGTGCGTACTCCTCGGCGAACTCGTACACGACCGGCGACGTCGTGACCTCCTCCGGGCACACCTACGTCGCCCGCCACAACAGCGACCCGACGAACGCGCATGCGCCGTCGGAGACCTTGTACTGGGAGCTGTCCGACCCGAAGAGCGCCACCACCGGCGACAGCGGCGCCATGTCGGCCCAGGGTCAGGCGGACGGCGCGGCCTCCGGCGGCGGCGACGGCTGGGGCAGCGCGCTCAGCGGCACCGCGGCGCAGAAGGTCGCGCTCTACCAGGCCGGCCACACGTACAAGAACGGCGTGATCGTCACCGACGGCAGCGGCCACTACTACCAGGCCAACGTCGCCTTCACCTCGGGCGCCTCGATCGCCGCGGACGGCACGAAGTGGACGCCGGTCGACGCGCCGTACGGCACGTACATCTACGCGAGCGGCGACACCGCCAACCAGGGCCTCGGCGCCGCGTCGCCCGGCGGATCGATCACCGCCGACACCTTCAACCCGACGTCCGGACACCCGGCGCCGCCGGCCGGCACGTCCGCCACGATCTACGGCACCGTGCACTCGATGCAGGCCGGCGTGCAGGTCACCGCCGACGACCGCCTCGACGTCGTCGTCCTCGCGGGCGCCGCGAGCGTCGGGCTCGGCGCGCTCGGCGCCGGCATCTCGGTCCTCACGATCGGCCTGCACACCGACGCCGGCGTCGCGGGAACGGCCGACGTCTCCGCGGCCGGCACCGTGGGCGTGCACGCGAACCTCACCGAGGACGTCACCGACATCGCGGTGACCGGATCCGTCGCCGGCATCTCCGTGACCGGCCAGATCGTCGTGCTGAACGACACCAGCTCCCAGGCCGCGCACATCGACGCAGGGGCGAGCGTCCCGCAGGCCGGCACCGGGATCGACGTCACGACCCTCGCGACGCGCACGGTCACCGCGTACGCCGTGGGCATCACCCTCGCCGCCGGCGCCGTCGGCGTCGCGGTCGCCGTCCTGAACCTCAGCGGCGACACCACCGCGACGATCGGGAACGTGGCGATCGGATCCGCCGGCGCGGTCGGCGGCATCACGGTCACCGCGACCGACCACGTGACCCCGAACATCCTCGCCGTCTCGGCGCAGGGCGGCATCCTCGCCGGCATCAGCGGCATCGTCGCGATCCTGAACTACACCGGAACGACCCGGGCCGCCTCCGCGGCGCACGGCACCGTCACGATCGGCGGCAGCGGCGTCACGGTGAGCGCGACCGGCACGCGCACCGACATGAAGCCCGTCGCCGTGAACGTCTCCACGGGCGCCGTCGCGGTCGGCTTCACGCTGCTCATCGCCACGAGCGGCCGCAACACCGAGTCCGAGCTGGCGGGCGATGTCACCACGAGCGGCGCGGTCGACGTCGAGACGAACGCCAGCAACGTCGTGAGCGCCACGACACCCGGGATCACGGGCGGCGGCGCCGCGATCACCGCGATGATCCCGATCGCCACCATCTCCGGGCACACCACGGCGAAGCTCACCGGCACGGTCGGCGGATCCGCGAGCGTCACCGTCCACGCGAGCGGCGAGAACCACGCGAACGCCGAGGTCGACATCGCGGGCATCGCCGGCGCCAGCCTGAACGTCGGCGTCGCGAAGGCGACCGTCGCGGACGGCGCCGACATCGCGGCGACCGTGACCGCTGACGCCTCGATCGCTTCGAGCGGCGCGGTCGCCGTGACCGCCGACCTCCACGGAGCCAACAGCCGCAACGAGGCGATCGCGATCGGCCAGAATTTCAGCGGCGGATTCGTCGGTGCGGGCGCCGTGTTCGCCGCGCAGGCCGTGCTCGGCGGGGCCGTGCACGCCGAGCTGTCGGGCAGCGTCACGAGCTCCTCGAACGTCGCGGTCAGCGCGATCGGCGGCAACCGCGCCGAGTCGCAGCTGCTCCTCGTCAGCGTGGGCGGCCTCGCCGGCGTCGCGGTGAGCCTCGCCGACGCCGAGATCCACGCTGCGGCGACCGTCGAAGCGGTCGCGGTCCACGGCAGCAGCACCCGCACGATCACGAGCGGCGGCGTCGTCAGCTTCGACGCCGAGGCGCACAACACCGCTTTCACGAAGAGCCAGTTGGGCTCGGGCGGCGGCCTGTTCGGCGTCAACGTCAGCGTGCCGACCGCGGACGTCGCCGGCGCGACCACCGCCTCCGTCGACAGCGGCGTGCACGCGGCATCCCTCTCCGTCACCGCGAACGGCACGAACAACGCCACCACCGCGACCGACATGCTGAGCATCGGCGGGCTCGCCGGCGTCGGCGCCGACGACTCGCACGCGACGATCGAGTCCGCAGCCCTCGTCACCGCCGCGGTCGGCGCGCACAGCACCGTGACGCTCACCGGTGCCGCGACGGTGAGCGCGATCAAGAACAACACCGTGAAGTCCACGACCGGCAGCATCAACGCGTCCCTCGGCGCGAGCGTCGGCGCGATCGGCTCGGAGGCGCAGGACCACGGCGGCAGCACGGCGTCCTTCGGCGGAGAGCTCGTCACGGCCAGCCAGCTGAGCGTCAAGACGGATGCGACGGACTCGGCGACGACCGCGCTGTTCGTCGTCTCGGTGGCTCTCGGCGTCGGCGCGTCCGTCGTCTCGGCGACCGGCGCGATGGACGGCGCCGATGCCGCCCTCCTCAGCGGGACCGCGAACATCCACAGCGCGGACACCGCGATCACGGTGCACGCGGGCCGGGGCGCGATCGCCCTCACCAATGTCACCGGCGGGGCCGGCGGGATCCTCGGATCCGGCACCGACATGAAGGCGATCGGGACCGTCGGCGGCAGCGTCTCCGCCTCCGTCGAGAACGGCGCCACGGTGGGCACCGTCTCCGGCCGGCCGGGATCCCTCTCGGTCACCGCCGACGACGCCGCGGTCGCGGGCGGCGGCGCGAAGGCGGGCGCCGGATCCCTCGGTCTCACGATCGGCGCCGCGATCGGCTCGGCGACCGCGAACCCGACGGTCAAGGCGTACCTCGGCACCGGCGTGCACGTCGTGCTCGGCACGGGCGCCACCAACGGCCTCACCGTGACCGCGATCTCGCACCGCGCACAGGCGGTCGGAACCGCCAAGGTCGTCGGCGGCGGCATCGCGAACGTCGGACTGCCCGCCGCGGACGCCACCTCGTCGCCCACCGTGGACGCGCACTTCGGCGCCGGCACCACGATCCTCGCCGGCGGGACGGTGACCCTGGACGCCGAGTCGCTCGCCGACCCGCAGGGCGCGCAGCTCACGGACGACATCGTCGGCCTGAACGCCGACGGCGGTGCCGCCCCCGACGACACGGTGCTGTTCCCGCAGCACGGACTGTCCACCGGCGACCAGGTGCTGTACAGCTCCTCGGCCCCGATCGGCGGTCTGCGCAACGGTCACGTGTACTCCGCCATCGTCCCCACCGTGGACGGCGAGGCCGATCCCGACCACGTCGGCTTCGGCGTCACCTGGACGGCCGCCGCGATCGACGCCCTGAGCCTCACCGCCACCGCGTCGGGGACCGACGCCACGCGCGGGCTGCTCCGCTTCAGCGGGCCGCACCACTTCGAGAACGGCGACGCCCTCATCTACCGCTACGACCCGACGAACGCCTCGTCGATCGGCCTGACCAACGGCGGTGTCTACTACGTGCGGGTCGTCGACGCGTACACGATCGCGCTGTACACGTCTCAGGCGGACGCGCTCCAGGCGGCCAGCATCTTCCACACCAGCGACGTGAGCGGCAACCTGATCGGGGGCACCCCGTACACGGCCGGCCAGCACGTCACCTACCGGTCCGCCCCGGCGAGCACCTTCACCCACGGGCCAGGGATCCCCGCGGTCGGTTCGCACCCCGCGTGCGCGTACTGCAACCACGCGGTGGACGTGAGCGTCGACGGCAGCGGGCATGTCACCGGCGACAGCGGCTCGGCGTACAACGTCTACCTGCCCACGGTGAACGTGGACCCGGTCAGCCACGCGGTCACGCTCTCCGACCACAACCTGCAGACGGGCGAGGCCGTCATCTACCGGATCAGCGACGCATCGAAGAAGATCCCGGAGCTCACGGTCGGCGGAACCTACTACGTGATCCGGCTGAGCGCCTACGCGATCCAGCTCGCGGCGAACTACTGCGACTCCGTCGGCCACGCCGGCGACTCCAGCTGCGCGCCCGCGTCGGTCGTGACGCCGATCCACCTCTCCGCACCGCCCGAGTCCAGCGCCGTGCAGGCGTTCGCGCCCGCCGGGATCGGGCTCACCGACGGTTCCACCTACACGGTCGCCAGCCGGAACGGATCCGGCCAGATCACCCTCGCCGGGCAGTCGCTGACCACCAGCCACGTGTTCGGCGCCCAGACGCTGTTCCTCGCCGGCGCGGCCCTCACCGCCGGCTCGGGGGCGCAGCAGCTCGCCCTGAAGCTCACCGGCACGCTGACCGGCACGCAGCGCCTGTACGCCGCCGACGGCACCTCGCTGCGGTCCGCCTCGCCGCCTCCGGGCAACGGCGTCACCACCGCGGCAGCCAACGGCGGCGGCGGTGGCGCGGGCTCGTTCACCTCGCAGACCTCGCAGACCACGATCAATCCGACGGTCCGCGCCTACGACGCGGCCACCTGGATCACCGTCGGCGGCAACGTGGGCATCAGCGCGACCACGCACACGAACGCGACCGCCACGACGAGCAACGGATCCGGCGGGCTCATCTCCGGCGCCGGCGTGTCCTCGCACGTCGACGGCACCGGGAACACGTCGGCGTTCGTCGGCACCGGTCCCGACGGCATCAGCGGCACGACGGCGGCCACGCAGGTGAATGCGAGCGGCGTCAGCATCACGGCCGGCGGCATGGTGCGGGTGTTCTCCACCGCCACGTTCGTCGCGAACGCCGATGCGGACACGGAGAGCGGCGGGCTGGCCGGCGGATCCGTGTCGCACGCCGAGGTGCACCTCAGCGACAACACCGTCTCCGCCATCGGTGCCGGCGCGCACGTCGTGGGCGGATCCGTGAACCTGATCGCCACGACGACCGGTTCGCAGATCACCAGCCACTCGAAGTCGATCTTCATCGCCTTCGCCGGCTTCGCCACCGCCAAGGCCGTCTCCGAGCTGAAGAGCCACGACACGGCGCTCATCGACGGCCAGACCGGGACGCCGACCTGGGTCGAGGGCGACGGCGGCGTTGACCTCCGCGCCTTCCACAGCGGCAACACCCGCTCGCACGACGACGACCCCGAGTGCTGGTGCATCGGCCCGTCCTACAGCGACGGCTACGACAACCTCGAGTTCTCCGAGACCGCCGCCGCGCACTCCGGCGCGACCGTGACCGTCGGCACGCGCATCCAGTACGGCGTGAACACGAACGATCAGAGCCTCGACCCGGCCGACCCGTCGCCGTGGCACCTCGCGCACCCCGCAGGACAGACGCACCTCGCGCTGTACGTGCAGGCGGAGACGGTGTCGGGCACCGTCGACAACACCGGCACCAGACAGGTGGACTGGAACGCGGACGTGATCGTCCACGAGGGGCCGAGCCCGCTGCTCATCATCGGCCCGGACGGCCATGTGGTGACCTCCGTCAACATCACGGTCAACGGCGTGCACAACCCCGCGCCGGGCACCGACTTCAGCGCCGCGCCGGTCATCGAGGTGGACGACCTGGTCGACCACGACACGGGCGACGTGCTGATGAGCTCGGGCGGCGGCACCATCCAGAACACCCTCAACGGCGGCGCG
The DNA here is from genome assembly GCF_052045495.1 of Microbacterium sp. 22242. Classification (NCBI taxonomy): domain Bacteria; kingdom Bacillati; phylum Actinomycetota; class Actinomycetes; order Micrococcales; family Microbacteriaceae; genus Microbacterium; species Microbacterium sp. 22242. The sequence continues at coordinate 124,057 of NZ_JBQEOZ010000001.1, forward strand.
GACGTGGCGAGCCATTACTGGGGCACGTTCTTCTACCGCGACAACTGGGCCGCGGTCACGATCCTCAACCACTCCACGCTGCGGCTCGTCGTCGACGACATCAACGTGCTCAACGTCGGCACCCCGACGGTCACGCTCGCCGCCCCGACCGTGAGTGCGATGTTCGCGATCGTCCGCCACGTCGATCCGACGCTCGTGACGATCACGAACGACGCCCCGACCACCCCGCCGGACCTGCTGATCAACGGCACCATCCTGAACCCGATCGGCGAGACCGACGTGTCCAGCACCGGATCGATCTCGTCGTCGACCGTCCGCGGCGGCTCGAGCTCGACGTTCAGCGGCCCGCACACCGACCTGATCCGGACCAACATCCTGCACCTCGTCGCGGGGACCTCGATCGCCGCCTCCGGCACTTACCTCAACATCGACCTCGTGCAGTGGGCGGGTCACGACGAGGACCTCACCGCGAACTCCGGCACGAGCCAGTACCTCGACCTGCAGACGCTCCTGCGCGACCCCGCCATCGCGAACCCGCAGACGCCCGCCTACGTCATCCCGATCGACCACCTCGTGGCGGGGGACAGCATCTTCGTCCGCCTGCAGGCCACGCAGTACCAGACCTCCGTCGGCACCGTGCCCGGCATCCAGGTCACGGCGACGCCCGGCCCGAGTGGTCAGTACGTGAGCTTCTACCACCCCGACAGCGCGCACTGCTACTACTCCGACGGGTGCACGAGCCCGCACCCGGCCCTGGAGCCGGGAGCCTTCGCGACCGGCGGCAGCGCCACGGACAGCACGTACGACTTCAGCCTCCTCGACGCCGGATCGAACGGGAACAACGGGCAGATCGACGTGTTCGCGGCGAACGACTCGCCTGGCGCGACCCGGATCAACATCGTCGGCCTGGTGCAGATCGAGCAGCCCGCATCCGGCGTGACCGCGGCGACGTACGGCACCGTGAACGCCGACACCAACGGCTTCATCACGCTCACCGAGCAGTACGGAGACCTGCGGGCGGGTCTCATCCGCTCGACCGACGACGACGTGACGCTCACCGCACCCGGATCCCTCTACGATGCCCCGCAGCCCTCGCCGAACCCGCCGGCCTCCGGCCACACCCCGGCAGCCACGACCCCGCAGGTCGTCGGCGTGAACGTCACCCTGACCGCGCAGAACGGAACGATCGGCCTCGACAGCAACTTCCTCGAGATCCAGTCCTCGGTCGACAAGTTCGGCGTCCTCAACGCCCAGGCCCCGGGCGTGATCCGGGTCTCGCAGACCACGGGCGACCTGCACATCGACACCGTGACCACCTGCTACGGCGCGAGCGCCACCACGTGCGCGGACATCTCGCTGACGAACTTCCACGGCTCGATCACCGACGGACACGGGACTCTCGGATCGGGTGGCACGGCCGCCAACGTGATCGGAGACACGATCGATCTGCTCGCCCAGTACGGCAGCATCGGCGCCGCGGACGGCACGAACGACCTCAAGCTCGACTCCGCCACCGGCAGCGGCTGCGCGAGCACGTTCACGCTGCTCTACCAGGGCGCGAACTACCAGAACGCGACCGACGCGCAGCGCGCCGTCACCGCCACCTGCGACGTCGCGGCCCAGGCCGACGGCAGCGTCTTCCTCACCGAGGTCGCCGGCCCCATGAACGTCCTGCTGGCGCATGCGGGGGAGAACCCCGGCCGCGTCACGGGCCCGAACAGCGTGCGCCTCACCACGACCGAGACCGGCGCCGAGGGCAACGACATCCTGCTGCTGCACTCCGGCATGACGCTCGTCGTCGAGAACGCGCCGCAGACCGTGCTGCAGGGCCTGATCGAATCCGACGGCGGCAACATCGTGCTCCGCTCCGCGGACGACATCGTCACGGATCCGAGCAGCATCATCCTCGCGTTCGCGAGCACGGTCGCCGCGGTCGTGACCGACCCGAACCAGCAGGACAACGCCACCGGCAACATCGACATCTACGGCGACTGCCACGACGCCGCCTCCGGCGTCTGCCACGTCCCGGCGCTCGACACCAGCGCACCCGACCCGACCGTCGGCGACGGCACCGTGATCGTGCTGCGCAGCGGTCAGGCGGCCGCGGGCGGCCTGCCGGGCGAGATCGCGAACGGCACCGGCGGTCTCACCCGGGTGTTCGGCAACTCCGAGGCGGACACGATCGTCTTCGACCGCACGATCCTGGTCGGCCAGACCCGTGCCTACGGCGACGGCTCGCCCACGCAGGCCGGTCTGTACGCACCGCTGTGCAACGGACCGCCGAACCTGTGCGTCGACACGTTCGTGGTCAACCGGCTCCAGTCGATGGTGCCGCTCGGCCAGCAGGTGAGCCGCGGCGCGACGCTGACCCTCGACGGTCAGTCCGGCGGCAACGTCTACTCGATCTTCACGAGCGGCAGCCAGTTCACCGGCAACAACTACGAGCTCAACGTGCTCGGCTCGCACGCCCCCGCCGACGGCACCGACACGCTCAGCATCTACGGCTACGACACGTACACCGCGGGATCCCCGGACTCGACTGGCATCGATCCGTCCACGCAGCACGAGTACGCCACCAACGACATCTTCCTGCTGCGCGGCACCCCGGCCGGCATCCTCGGCGAGACGGCGGCGCGGCCCGGGATCTACCAGGGCACGTGCTACCAGCAGGCCGGCAACGTCTGCGACCCGAACGCGACCTATTCGGGCGACCGGTACTCGGCCGGATCCGGATTCGTCGCCCTGCTGCACTCGACCCTCGCCGGCACCCAGGCGAACCTGGGCGGCAGCACGACCACCGGCACGACCGGCGTCTACGGCGTCGAGCGGATCAACTACGATTCCGCCATCAACGGCGGCCTGCACGTCTACGCCCTCGGCGGCAACGACTACTTCGCCGTCGACGACAACGCCGCCGCCACCTACCTCGACGGCGGATCGGGCGACAACCAGTTCCAGATCGGCCAGCTCTACGGCGAGCGCCGCAGCGCGAGCGCCGTCGCCTCGCCCGCCCCGTCCTACGGCGCCTCGGGCAACCTCGCCGCCGAGAACGTGTTCGACGTCGCGACCGTCGCCACCACGCGCGGCTGGCTCTCCCGCGGCACGAGCGCCCCGCTCGTCGCCCAGGGCGGCACCGGCAACAACACGTTCACGGTCTACTCGAACCACGCGGTGGTGCACCTCGAGGGCGACGGCGGGAACAACCTGTTCATCGTCCGCGGCTTCGCCCTCGCGCAGACCGACGCGGCCGGCAACCTCATCCTCCCCGGCGGCTGCACCACGCTCGAGGCGCCCGCGTGCATCCCGCTCCCGATCACCACGAACGGCTACTCGACCGCCGCGCAGACCGACGTGCGCACCGGCGCCGGCAACAACCAGGTCGAATACAACATGAACGCCCCGGTGTCCGTCGACGGCGGCACGGGCTTCAACAAGCTGATCATCCTGGGCACCGAGTTCGCCGACCACATCGTGGTGACCGACCACGGCATCTTCGGCGCCGGGGTGTCGGTGACGTTCAAGAACGTCCAGGTGATCGAGGTCGACGCCCTCGAGGGCGACGACGTGATCGACGTGCTGTCCACCCCGCCGGGGGTCGCGGTCCGGGTCATCGGCGGCCTCGGCAGCAACCAGATCAACGTCGCCGGGGACGTCAGCGGCAACGTGTATTCGCGCGACATCGACGGCACGAGCGGCACGATCAACCTCGCCGTCATCACCCAGGACCAGCTCTACCAGGACGTCGTGATCCCCGGCGTCGCGCTCAGCGTCGCACAGGGCTCCCAGGGCGCCGTGATCATCACCGAGCACGCGGGCGGCACCGTCGTCAGCGAGACGCAGAACGGCCAGGCCAGCCGTCCGCCCATCGGCACGATCGACTCGTACAGCGTGCGGCTCGCGCAGGCGCCCGTCTGCGCACAGCTGCCGGTCTGCACCGTGTACGTCGCGGTCACCGCGGAGCCCGACATCCGGCTGAACCGCGAGGGCAGCCCCCTCCCACCTGCAACAGGGCAGGGCGACTCGATCCTGCTGGCCACGACCCCGCTCGGCTCCGTCCCGAACCCCGGCACGACCACAGCCGACAGCGACTTCTACCGGCACGTGATCATGGACGCCACGGCGACCGACCTGCCGCAGCGTGCGCTCGTGCTCGCGTTCACCTCCACGAACTGGCAGATCCCGCAACTGGTCTGGGCGGGCGCGATGAACGACGCGCTCGACGACGGGATCCGCACCTACGAGATCAGCCACACCGTGCTCAGCGCGGACCCGTTCTTCGCCAACGCGTCCGTGCGCAACGTCGAGGTCACGAAGATCGACCCGGGCAGCCCCGCGATCCTCGTCACCAACCTCGGCAACACGAACACGACCGGGATCTCGATCGCCTCGCGCTTCACGGACGGCGTCGGCACGGGCGGGACGACCTTCACCTCGACCGACGCGAACTTCACGCTCAGCGACGTCGGCCAGCCGATCTCCTCGATCGACGGCAGCGTCGCGATCCCGGCGAACACCGTGATCCTCTCCGTCGTCGACGAGCACACCGTCGTCCTGTCGGCCGCCGTCGCGAACGGCACGAGCATCCACTTCGCCCTGCCGAGCCGGCTCGCGGCCGTCCAGCAGTACCGCGACGGCGCGACCACGGCGAGCTCGGACATCCTCTACTCGGCCAGCGCGGGCTTCAACGGCGGCGACGTCGGCCGCAGCATCGTCGAGGCCGACACCGGCAGCGTCATCTCGGCGGGCGCCACGATCCTCGCGGTCGCCGACGACGGCACCTGGGCCCGGCTCTCCGTCAACGCCACGGCCACCGTCGCGGGCCTCGTCTTCGCGATCCCGGACCGGAACGCGAGCAACCTGATCCTCGGCGGCAGCGGCAACGCGGCTTACGCGATCTCCGGCTACGCGTCCGTCGTGCTCGCCGCACAGCCGAGCGCGCCGGTGACGGTCACCATCACGGCGGCGGGTGACGCGCGCATCTCGCTCTCCAGCACGGATCCGCGGTTCCACGTCGTCACCCCGGCGTTCGGCACGACCGCGGGGGTGTACACGATCGCGTTCTCGACGTCCGACTGGTCCACGCCGGTGATCGTGAAGGAGGATGCGACCGCGCACTACAGCATCGCGGATCCGCACAACTCGTACCTGACAGCGTCCGTCACCAGCAGCGGGCCCGAGTACACCGGCGTCGACAACAGCCTGACGCCGTGGGACGTGCTGGTCATGAACGACCTGACCCCGGCCGGCATCGTGCAGGCGCCCGCCGGCATGGTCGTGACCAAGTGCGGCGACGCGCTGTGCACCGTCCCCGGACCGGGATCGAGCATCAGCATCCGTCTCGCGGCCCCGCCGAGCAAGGACGTCACGGTCGCCCTCGTGACCGACGGCCAGACCGACATCGTCACCGACGGGGTGCGGGTCACGAACGGCGCGATCGGCGCCCAGAAGACGGTCACGTTCTTCAGCGGTGACGTCACGATCGCCGGCCTCGTCGTCACCCTCGCCGCCACCGAGCTGGGCAGCTTCCTCGCGGACGGCTTCGCGATCGGCCAGCAGATCCAGCTCACCGGCGCCGGGGCACCGCTGACCGCGACCATCACCGCGGTCACGGCCACGGCGATGACGCTGAGCGCCGCGCCGGCCGCCGGGCCGCACACGGTCACGATCGGCCGGATCGTGAACGCCGGACTGTTCACCGGATCCGTGGTCTATGACTCCGCCGCCGGCACGCTCCGCCGCGCCGACGGCTCGAGCTGGCTCGACGACGGCTTCCTCGAGGGCCAGATCTTCAAGATCGGCGCCTCTGCGACCATGCTGAAGATCCAGGCGCTGACCGGCAGCACGCCCACCAAGGTCGACATCCTCACCGTGACCGACAAGGCCGCGCTCGCCGCGGTGCTCGGCGCCTCCGGCACGATGACCGTCACGCTCACCCAGTGGGCGGCGCAGGTCACGTTCACCACGAGCAACTGGTATCAGCCGGTCGCGATGGGCGTCGTCGCCGACCCGCACTTCACCGTCCCGCCGGGCAACGCGTCGCTGCTCAGCTTCCCGAAGACGCCGCACCTGCTCTCGGCGATCCGCGGCCCGCTCTCGGTCGAGGGCGGCCCCACGGCCGGCAACCACGCCGCGCTGCAGCTGCCGGTGATGCTGCCGCAGGAGGGCAACGCGCTCCCGTTCGGCATCGGGATCCAGCCGCCCGAGGCGCAGCAGGTCAACGTGCTGAACATCTTCGACGACGGCGCCCAGCAGAACCAGACGGGCGTGCTCAGCTCGACGACCCTCACCGGCTTCGGCATGGGCCCCGGCCTCGACTTCACGCACCACAAGGGCTACGAGCCCGGCAACCCTGCCAAGCCGACGTTCGGCGAACCGCCGGTGTTCCCGAGCGGCATCAGCTTCGGCTCGGTCACGGTCGACCCGGCCACGGGGCAGATCCAGACCAACGCGAGCCTGTCCACGATCCAGTCGCTGAACCTCCTCGAGGGTCAGGGCAACGACACCCTGACCGTGACCGGCACGCTCGTCGGCGGGCCGTTCACGAACGAGGACGGCACGCCCGGCACGACCTTCGTGCACGGCGGCCTCACGGCCCTGCACGGCGGCGGCGGTGCCGCGCTCAGCATCACCGGGAACTTCGACCTCACGGCGACCACGATCACGCGCGATGACGGCACCGCCTGGGCGGCGGACCAGTTCGCCGTCGGCCAGCAGCTGATGTGGAACGGCGTGCCGATCGGCGTCATCACGGCCGTCAGCGGCGCGGTCATCACCTTCGTCGGGAGCGGCCCGGCGAATGGGACGGGCGTGCATGGCACGGTCGCCGTCTTCGACCCGGCCGTCCACGTCAACACGAACGTGCACTTCGTCGGCAGCACCCTGATCCGCACCGACCTGCGCAGCTGGGTCGAGGCGGGCTTCTCGATCGGGCAACTCGTCACGGTGAACGGCGTCGTCGTCGGGGCGGTGATGGGCTTCACCGGTCCCACGCAGGACATCCTGCAGCTCAGTGCGACGGTCGTCCCGCCGTGCGCGAGCGGCACCACCTGCACGGTCACGGTCGCGCAGGCCGCCGCGAGCGCCAACGCGGTGCGCTACGGCGGCAACGTCTTCACGGTCACCGGCGGTGCCGGCCCCGGCCCGGGTGCGACCCCGCCGACCGTCACCGGCACGTTCACGACCGGGCTGTCCGGATCCTCGCCGACGCTCACCCGCGGCAGCGGATCCTGGATCGCCGACGGCTTCGTCTACGGCATGGTGCTGCAGGTCGGCGGCCTCCCGGCATGGACGATCACCGGGGTCACCGCGTCTGTGCTGACCCTCAGCGGGCCCGCGTTCACGAACGCGACCGTCACGGCCGCCGTGGTCGGCTATGCCCCGTCGCCGCTCGTGGTCTACGGCGCGACCTCGCAGGACGGCATCTGGTACTCCGGCGACCCGCACACGCAGACCAGCCGGGTGTTCGGATCCAAGCCGTTCCCGAACCAGGTCGGCGTCGGCACGCCGCAGTTCGTGTTCCCGGTCGCCAACCCGTTCCGCCACGCCGGCAACAACGCCATCGACGCGAGCGCCCTGTTCGCGGGCGTCCCGAACGGCCAGGTGCCGTCGGTCGGCCTCACCGTCTACGGCGGATCCGGTGACGACACGATCCGCGGCAGCCAGGCGGGTGACTTCCTCGCCGGCGGATCCGGGAACAACACCATCTTCGGCGGCCGCGGCGACAACATCATCCTCGGCGCCAACGGCGTCAACACGAACGTGATCAGCCGCGCGATCTCGTTCCCGACCGTGAACACCAGCGTCTACGAGAACGCCGACCCGCTGATCGCCGGGGACAACCTCATCTACGGCGACGTGCCCGGCGCGACCGCGACCGACCGCTACAGCGACTACGACAACCTCATCTTCGGAGCGATGGGCGTCGTCACCCAGGACACCCAGGAGGCGACAGTCGGCGTGATCACCACGGGACCGCTCGGCGGCACCCGCACGGTCACCGGCGGCCTCACCTCGCACGCGCCGTCGGGCTCGGCCCTCAACGGCGTCGCGACCGTCACCTGCGCCACCGCCTGCTTCCGCCTCACCGACGTGGGCCTCGCGATCGCCGACACCGCGGGCACCCTGCTCTCGGCCGGCACGATCATCACCGCCGTGAGCGGCGACCTGAAGACCGCGACGCTCTCCCGCAACGCGATCGGCGGCGTGACCGTCGGCAGCGCCTCGCTCACGGTCGGGCCGCCGCAGGGCTACTGCCGGCCGACCGGCGCGACGCAGCTCAACGTCTACTGCCCGGCGAGCGGCATCACGCCGTGGGGCGACGCCCGGGTCGAGAAGCTGCAGACGACGCACGACATCCTCGCCGCGTACTCCGACGCGACCCAGAACCACGGCGACAACAGGATCTACGCGTCCGGCGGCGACAACATCATCGTGGGCGGCGACGGCGCGAACGACATCCAGGGCGGGCCGGGACGCAACCTCATCATCGGCGGCAGCGTCGCGCTGAACCGCGCCGCGCACCTGTTCGACTACCGCAACCCGCGCTTCCAGGACCTCGTGGGCACGCAGATCTACAGCACCACGCCGGGCTCGCTCACGCAGAGCCTCACCGACGGCGTCGCGCAGAACGACCCGACCGGGCACGCCTGGTGGGGCGACTTCCTCTCCGGCACGGGCGGGATCCTGCTCTCCGTCCCGCTGGGAGACGCGAACCGGCCCACGCAGCTGCAGGACTCCGCGAACAAGGGCGCCGACTACATCGCCGGCGGCTCGGGATCCGCGATGATCTTCGGCGAGTCGAACGACAACATCATCCAGGCGCACGGCTCGATCGACATCACCGCGCCCGCCTCGCCCACCGGATACCCGACGGCGTCGAACGGCTCGCCGTCGATCGGCAGCGTGTTCGGTGGGGCGGCCACCTGCGCCTTCCGCGGATCCTTCCTCGGCAACCGCGTCGGCGCCTGCCGCGACGCGAACAACGCTCTGCTGATCAACCCGTCCGTCGACGACGACGCCGCGCTGCAGTACCGGCTCACCGGCAGCCTGATCTTCGGCGCCCACACGATCGCCCGCACCGACGGCCTGTGGTGGGCCGACGCCGGGATCACGGTCGGGCAGACGCTCACCGTCAACGGCGCGATGGTCGGCGTAGTGATCGCCGTGAACCAGGGCACCCTGACCGTCACCGGCGCCCCGGCGCCCGCCTCGTGCACGTCCCTGCCGTGCACCGCCACGGCGACCGTCGCGGCGACCGACGGCCAGAGCTACGTCGAGGGCGGCCGCGGCGACAACACGATCTTCGCGAACCGCGGGCAGAACGACATCATCGGCGGCAACTCCGACTTCTTCAGCCTCACGCTGCCGAGCGAGCGCGCGAGCGGCTCGAACCTGATCTTCGGCGGATCCGGCCTGAACGCGGGTCGCGAGGACTGCGGCGACGGCGTGCTCGACGCGACCAACCACTGCATCGCGAACCCGAACGGGCACGCCCACGACGCGAACGTGATCGTCGCGAACAACGGCGAGATCGTCCGCCTGGTCGGCACCGACCGCACCTACGGCACGGCGTCCGGCGGCGTGGCGATGTCGGTCGGCTACCTGAACTTCAACTACGACGTGAACGGCTACACCGCTGCGACCGAGCGCATCATCGCCCGCGCGGTGAACCTGCTCGACGCGACCCCCGGCGGCCCCGACCTCGCGAACCAGCCCGGCCCGCAGGTCACCGGATCCAAAGCCACCAACGGCGTCGGCGACATCGGCGGCACCCCGATCGTCGTGGACGGCGTGCACCTCATGCGCGGCAGCGAGATCCACGCCGAGTCCGGCGACGCGTTCATCTACGGCGGCCCCGCGAACGACGTGATCTACGGCGGCGGCCAGAACGACACGATCATCCTCGGCTACGCCGACAACTGGGTCTCCGGCGGCCGCGGCGACACCTGCATCATCGGCGGTGGCGGACGCTGCTTCGCGAGCCGCAACAGCTCGAGCTACGGCGAGCCGCTGTACGGCATCGCGCCGATCCCGGCCGCGAACCTGTCCGAGCTCATCACGACGCCCGGCAACGTGCAGCAGGCCGTGATCAACGTCGCCGGCGCCCTCACCTACACCGCGGTGCTCTGGCCGTACAACTGGGACCCGGCAGCGAACGGCAGCCCGAGCTTCTCCACCGGCTGCAAGCAGAACGCGATCTGCGCCCACTACCAGCCGCGCTTCGGCCACAACATCATCTACGGCGGCTGGGGCAACGGCGTCATCCACGCCGGCCCCGGACAGTCGGCAGTGTCCGGCGCCGAGGCCCCCGAGCTGGGCTACGCCGACAACTTCGACCTGTCGGGCACCGCGATCAACACCACGCCGTACGAGACCGACTGGTACCACCCGTTCAACCCGGGCAACCCGGCCGGCTGGCACCCGCTCGGCGACGACGGCAACGGCAACGCCGCCCGCGCCGGCATGTCGGGCAAGTCGAGCTACTTCGACCCGACGGATCCGCGCCGCGAGGTCTGGCTGAACTCGGTCGTCTCGAACGCGCTCGTGCTCGGCGCGCCGAACCCGCTGCTGTGCAAGACGATGGCGCTCAGTGCGACCTGCCTGCCGTTCTTCCTCACCTTCGACCCGACCGACGCCGGTCTGCCGCTCGACCTCACCTGGTACCCCGGCACCGGCGAGCCGCAGATGCCGACCACGGGGGACAAGGCGATCTTCGGCGACCTCGGCAACGACGACATCGTCGCCGGCATGGGCCGGGTGCGGGTGTACGGCGGCTGGGGCAACGACCTCATCGACCTCCGCGCCGACACCCACGTCGACGGCGGGCTCAACGACGGCCCGGTGCCCAACCTGGTGCGCAACGCCGACGGCTCGTTCAGCCGCGCGACGGGCAGCTTCGTCTGGGGCACCCCGGCCTGGGAGTCCCTTGCCTACGGCGGCGCCGGGCAGGACATCTTCTTCGCCGGCACCGGCGGCGACCGCCTCATCGACTGGGTCGGCAACCACAACAGCTACTACGTGCCGTTCTCGCAGTTCGGCATGCCGGCGGTCAGCCGCACCCTGCAGCCGTTCCTGCCCGAGTTCCTGTACGCGCTGTCCCAGAGCGACGGCGCGGACCAGACCCTGATGACCCGGTACGCGCCGTACGACGACCGCTACCAGGGTCTCGCGTCCCGCAACGGCGAGCCGTTCGGCGAGCTCGGGCTCGTGCTGCAGCACGACGACGCCTGGCACCAGCAGACCGGCGATCCGTTCAACCAGATGCCGGAGAACCTGGGCGGCGTCGCGAACGACGTGCAGAAGACCGCGAATGTGCGCCCGTTTAACTCGTCCGGCAGCACCCCGGTGCTCTCCGCGATGACGGCGCGGCTGTCGCTGCCGTCCGGGCAGGGCGTGAACCTGCCGTCCGGCACGAACCCGGCGGGCGCCTCGGCCGTGCCGATCGTGATCGCGGGCGCGCCGGGCAGCACGGTCGTCTACTCGTTCACGCAGGGGAGCCTGACGGTGACCGGCGGCGGCACGATCTCCGCGGCCGGGACGTTCGGCGCCGTGCTCGATCTGTCCGGCTTCGTCGACGGCACGATCGCGGTGACCGTGACGATCACGAGCCCGACTGGCCAGATCACGCGGCTGACCTCGCTGATGGGCAAGAACAGCGTCGCCCCGCCGTCGCCGAACGTCGGCGTCGCGGGCTACGCGAGCCTCGCGACCGAGGGGTCCTTCCTGGTCACCGTGACCGGGCAGGCGGGCTCGATCGCGAACGTCGTGATCACCGACGCCTCATCGCCCATCGCCCGCGTCGCCAACGGCATGGACATGGTGGGCGCGAACGGAACCATCGTCGTCCCGGTGGACGTCTCGGCCCTGATCGACGGCCTGCTCACGATCTCGGTCACCCTCACGAACGGCGCCGGCGTCAGCACCTCGACCGTGGTCACGGCCACGCTCGACACGATCCCGCCGCCGCTCGGCGTGACCGGCTTCCTGCCGTACATCAACGCCTCGAACGCGGGCGGCTACTCCTTCTACGCCACCGGCCAGACCGGCGCGGTGATCGCCTACAGCTTCAGCGACGGCACGACCACGGTCAGCGGCAGCAAGGCGGTCAACGGCAGCGGACAGTGGAACGTGAACAACGTCTCCCTGTCGAAGCTCAAGGACGGGTGGATCACGTTCACGGTCACGGAGACCGAGCCGTCGGGCAACCAGACCGTCTTCACGCAGACGCTGCTGAAGAAGACGACCGCCCCGGCGACGCCGATCGTGACGCTCAACGCGCTCGACGACAGCGGCGCGTCGAACTCCGACTATGTGACGAGCGTGGCCACCCCGCGCTTCGTCGTGGTGCAGGCGGCGGGCGTCGTCTCCACCGTGGTGTACGTGAACGGCATCGCGTACACCGGCCAGGCCCTCGCGACGGGCAGCTACACCGTGACAGCGGTGAGCGTCGACGCCGCGGGAAACACGTCGGCCACGGCATCCGCACCGTTGACGCTGGTCGTCGACAACTCTCCCCCGTCGGGGACCGTCACGGTCGCGGGTGCCGTGGTCTACGGCACCACCTACCCGGGTGCCGGATCCATCTCGTTGACGCTGTCGTTCAGCGCAGCGCCGGCCGGACTCTGGCAGGTCGCGTTCTCGCTCGACGGCGCGCCGTTCACCGATCCGGTCGCGTACGCGTCCTCGGCGACGCTCGCCCCGCCGGCTGCCGAGGGGACGCACACGGTCTCGGTCCGGGTGACCGACCGCGCCGGCAACGAGGTCGTGGTGTCGCGGACCTTCGTGATCGATCGCACCCCTCCCGTCCTCTCCTGGAGCATCACCGCACCGTCGAACGGGACCGCGTACGACGTGTCGCAGCGGATCACCCTCGCATACAGTGCGAGCGACTCCCCGTCCGGCGTCGTGTCGATGCGCGCCACGATCGACGGCGTGGCCTGGGGGAGCGGAACCGCCCTCGTCGCCGAGACCCTCGCCGCGGGCGCGCACACGGTCGTGCTGACGGCGACGGACGCCGCGGGCAACACCTCGACCTCGACGTTCACGATCAGCGTTCGCGCCACGGTCCCCGGTCTTCAGGCCGCGGTCTCCTACGGGGTCTCGAGCGGATACATCACGTCGTCGACCGTGTCGTCGAAGCTCAACGCCGACCTCACCGCCGTGCAGAACGCCCTCGCGTCGGGCAATCGCACTGCAGCGAAGTCCGCGCTCGCGACGTTCGCGACGGACGCGGGGAGCCGGTACGTGACGGCGGCGTACGCGGCCCTGCTCAAGGGCTGGGCGAACGATCTGGCCGCCTCCCTCTGACGCATCGCGCACGGTGCTAGGGTGGCGCCGGAACCGGCCGGGCAACACCGCACCGAGGAGCATCGCCCATGTCGCAGGAACGCATCCAGGTCAACCCGCTGCACCACCGGCCGGGGGCGAAGCTGCTCGTGGACAAGCACCGCATCCCCGATCAGGGCATGGATCCGCTCACCGCTTATCACGTCGTCAGCGACGAGACCATGCTGGACGGCAACGCCCGCCTGAACCTCGCCACCTTCGTCACCACCTGGATGGACGAGGAGGCGCAGCGTCTTTACGCCGAGGCCGTCGACAAGAACATGATCGACAAGGACGAGTACCCGCAGACCGCGGCGATCGAGACGTACTGCCAGCGCATGATCGCCGAGCTCTGGCACGCTCCCGACCCCGCGAGCGCGCCGGCGACCTCGACGATCGGATCCAGCGAGGCGTGCATGCTCGCCGGGATCGCGCTGAAACGGCGCTGGCAGGAGAAGCGCCGTGCGGCGGGCCAGGACGCGACGCAGCCGAATCTGGTGATGTCCAGCGCGGTGCAGGTGTGCTGGGAGAAGTTCTGCAACTACTTCGAGGTGGAGCCGCGCTACGTGCCGGTCAGCACCGAGCACCCGGCCTTGGACGGAGCCCTGCTGGACCGGTACGTCGACGAGAACACGATCGGCGTCGTCGCGATCCTCGGCGTCACCTACACCGGCGCCTACGAGGCGGTCGCCGAGATCGCCGCAGCCCTGGACCGGATCGACGAGGAGCACGGCCACGATGTGCCGATCCACGTCGACGCGGCGTCCGGCGGCATGGTCGCGCCGTTCCTCGACGCCGATCTGGAGTGGGATTTCCGGGTGTCGCGGGTCGCGTCGATCAACACGTCCGGCCACAAGTACGGCCTGGTCTACCCGGGGCTCGGCTGGGTGGTGTGGCGCGACGCCGAGGCGCTCCCGGAGTCGATGATCTTCCGGGTCAGCTATCTCGGCGGGGACATGCCGACGCTCGCGCTGAACTTCTCCCGCCCGGGCGCCCAGGTGCTGCTGCAGTTCTACCTGTTCCTGCGGCTCGGACGCGAGGGGTATGCCGAGGTGCAGGGCACCTCGCGGGCGGTGGCCCGCTACCTCGCGGACGGGATCGGCGCGATGGACGAGTTCGAGCTCATCAGCGACGGATCCACGATCCCGGTGTTCGCGTGGCGTCTGAAAGAGGGGCACACCGAGAACTGGACGCTCTACGACCTCTCCGACCGCCTTCGCATGCGCGGCTGGCTCGTCCCCGCCTATCCGCTGCCCGCCGACCTCGAGGAGATCACCGTGCAGCGGATCGTGGTCCGCAACGGCGTCACCCAGGACCTGGCGGTGTCGCTGCTCGCGACGATCCGCGAGGAGGTCGCGTATCTCGACGCGCTCACCGCGCCGCTGCCGGACCGCACCGCCGGCCCGGCGTTCCGGCACTGATCGTCCGCCTCTCGTCGCGAACGCGGCGGCGGGCGCGCGGGGACCGAGCCGCCCGCGCCCCGTCGCAGTTCCGGTCACGTGGAAGGCATCGCGCGATGTCGACGTGCCCCCGCCGGGATTCGAACCCGGACTGAAGCGTTACGGGGTGGGCTCTAACTGGCTCTCATCGGGTCTAACCATTCGCAGTATTACGCGGTTCCAGTAGAGCAGGTTAGACACGATTAGTTCGGCAAATCGATGAGTAAGCGATGGGCCGGCCGCGCAGTCGTATCCACGCGGTAGCGGGGTGGCGCGAAGGACGTCACGCGATGTGCCGTGATCGGATCCGCCGCCTGCCCTTCGCGGCTTGCGGCGGCACGCTCGAGCAGCACCACATAGCGCGCCGGCGTCACGCCGAGCTGGTTCCGGATCCGCATCTCCTTGTTGCTGGACCAGCCCGGGTTAGCGGCTTCGAAGGCGAGGAGTTCAGCGGGAGTCATGAGCCGACGCTCCCACCGGCCACCGACACCCGATGTCGTTGCCGGCGCTTACGCTCCTGACATGCCAAAGGACGCCCAGCCGCGATGGCACCCGCTGCTCGCTGCGATCGAGCCCGAGCCCGGCGTGTGGGTGATGATCGACAGCATGCAGCGACCCTACGGGGTCGTCCGAATCGTGAAGGTCGACGGGCTTACCCGGTTCCGTGCCGAACACATCGGTGTCCTGATCGGCTACTCGACCACCCTGCGCGCCGCGGTCGAACGGGTGCACCAGTTGGAGGTGCGGTCCATGTTCCCCGGCGGTGGGGCCAACGAGCCTGTGGCGCGGGAGGACCGGTCCAGGTGGGTGGATGAGATCACACGGCAGTACCGGACACGCCCCTGACCGATGCACCGTCAGGCCCGTCATGCTCGGGGCAGTCGAGCGGATCTCGCTTCTCCGTGATGGTCGGAAGATGCTCGAACCAGTGCCGACCGGTTCGACACCAGACGATCTTTGACGGGTTAGACATGGTGCACTCCTCGTTTCAGTGACGGCATGGGGTCGCCGTCGGGCCCCGCAGTCTAGGCGAGAAACGACGAGAAGCCCCCGCCTCTCCGAAGAGAAGCGGGGGCGTTCGCGTGCGGTCAGTCGCCGTTGGGCGCGGCGTTCGGGATCGCGTACGTCGCGACAGCAGTGAGCAGCGCGAGCAGCAGCCCGAGCCACGGGGACCAGGATGCGGGGATGAGGGTGGTGCCGGCGGTGAGCAGTGCGCCGATGAGAGCGGCGATCATCTTCGCCGCCTCCTTGATCTTCTGGATCATGATGTCTCCTTGTCTTCACGGTGGACGAACTCTGCGAGCTCATCGATCCGCTGGTTGTCGTTGTCGAGCTTCGTGTGCACGGCGGCCATATCCGTGGTGAGGGTGTCGACCTTCTCGTCGACCGATGCGAGACGGGTTTCGGTGCGGTCTGCGGCGTCACGCAAGCTGGTTCCCGTGTTCGGGAGCACCTCATGCCGTACCTCAGAGAGGCTCGTTGAGACGGCGTCGACCTTCGTCTCGATCGTGCCGACCCTCTCCATCAGCCCCGGCCGGGCGGCCACACCCGGGCGGGCCGGTTCACCCTTCACGTCATCCATGAAGTCCTTGATGGAGCCGAGCAGCTTCCACCCGCGGATCACGAGCAACGTGAATGCGACGAGAGCCAGGAGCCAGGTGATCGCCTGGGCGACGGTGATGTCGCCGAACAGGTCCGTCCAGTTCGTCATGCGGCCACCGCCAAAGCAACGCCGATGATGCTGCCCCAGATCACTGCGCACAGGATTCCGCCGGCGAGAAGTTCCCCGCGTGCGAAATGCTTCAGGCGGCGCTGCGCATGCTGTGCGGGACCACGCATCACTTCCCACCTCCGAACAGGCCCTTGAGGAAGTCCAGGATCTGCTGCAGGAGCTTCAGGATCCCGGACGGGTCCGCCGGGGGTTCAGGCTTCGGCTCCGGATCCGGCGGCGTGCTCGTCACGGGAGCCTGCCCGAACTGGACGGCAACGGCGCGCGTGAAGTCGACCGAGTCGCCCCACTGTCCATTCGCCCACTGCTGCAGCTGCGCCCGCTGATCCCAGCGCCCACCGGACCACGCGTAGGTCTGGAAGCCCCACCGGATCTTCCCGGCGTCGAACGCAGCCTTGATGACCGCGAATCCGCCGTAGAGGCCGACCCGGTCGGCGCCGATCACCGAGGCGACGCCGTCGAGCGCGCCGAGCACCGTCGGCACGTCACCAGGTGCGATGTCGAAGTCGACGTTGAAGTAGATCGGCTGGGCGCCGAGCCCGAGCGTCTTCCGAAACTCCTCCGCCGCCTGCGCGACCCTCACGCCGGCCGCCCGTCCGCCGAGCAGCTCCTTCCCGTCCTCCTCGTAGAGTAGGGCGACGTCGATTCCGGCGGCGCGGTACTGCGCGAGCTCGTCGGCCGAGAGGCCCTTGTTGGTGCGCCCGTCGTCGTACTTCGCCTTCCACAGGTAGCGGGCCACGAACCGGACGCCGCGGGCCAGCAGTGTCGCGACGGGGATTCGCGCGAACGAGAAGTCGACGCCGTGCAGGGACCCCGCGGGCGGGAACGCGAGACCGTCGGATGCGGGACCCCAGATGCGGTCCTGATCGATGCCCTGCGCGCCCTGGAACGTCGCGACCGCGTCAGAGGTCGCACGATCCCATGTGCCCGTCGGCGGGACTCCCAGGCGTGCCTGGATGTCCTTCGTGGGGCGGTCGGTCGCGTTGCGGCCGAGGTCCGTGGAAGGCTCACCGATCCGCGGGAACGCGGCGCCGGTGTTCAGGAACGCCTGCGTGCGTGCCCACGTGTCCTCACCCTCGATCCCGTCGACCTTCGCGCCGACCGAGGTCTGCCAGGCGGTGACCGTGACCGGGCCGCGATCGCCGTCGACCTTCACGCCGAGCGCCGCCTGCAGGTGCCCGGTCGTGTCAGGGCCGTCGACGCCGTCGATCGTCGCGCCGACGCGGTGCTGCAACTTCGCGAACGTGCGCACGGCAGGATCGCCGTCGACCGCAATCGCGAACCCGACCGCATCGGAGATCGCACCCCAGATGCCGTCCGGGACGAGCCGGTTCGCGGTCTGCCACGCCTTGACCTTCGCGTCCGTGTCCGGGCCGTGGATCCCGTCCGGGTCCGCGCCGACGAGACGCTGAATGTCGGTGGTGGGCCGGTCGGTGAGGTTCCACTCCGAGCCGCCTGCGCCGTTCAGGTCGATCGGGCAGTCGAAGATGCTCGACGTCCAGCCGAGGTACTCCCGGCCGACCTGCTGCTCGCGCTCGTCGAGCGTGCAGGATCCGGTCTGCCGCCAGCCCGGGTAGTCCGTCGCGGCGACCCTGCCACCTCCGAGGCTGATCGTCACGTCGCCGTCGTCGTTGCCGTCGTAGCGGGTGCCCCACCAGACGGCCGCGCCGGCGGGCGGGTTCCGGTCGCCCCAGTGCTTCCCGTCCGACTGGTCCCACGCGGACTTCGCGGTCCCCGCAGACATGCCGGTCGAAGCGCCCTGCGCGGCGTACGCACGCCACACGTAGTTCAGGCACAGACCCGGCGACACCGAGTCGAGGTTGAGCAGCCACTGCGCGGCCGCGAGTCCGTTCACCATGAGCGGGAGTCCTTTCGGGAGGAACGACGAAAGGCCCCGCACGAAGTCGGGGCCAGAGAGGAAGAAGACCGTTCACAGGAGGTGACCCGGTGGACGGTACGATCATTCGATGCGGACAGAGCAGGCAGGACGTCGCCACGGCATCGTCGGCGCGTGCACCCTCGCACTGTTCGTGAACGCCGGATCCATCAAGTCGAACACCCTGCTCGCGTGGCTGCCGATCGACCTGACGATCCTGCTCGGTGCCCTGCTCGGGCTCACGATCATCGCGAACCTGTTCCGCCACGGGCTCTCCCGTGCTACGTGGATCGTCGTCGGGATTGTCTGCCTGGTCCTACTCGGCGCAACCAGCGCGGTCACGCCCTACGGGATATCGAAGTGGCAGTCGTTCCTGACTGTGACGCTCCTCGCGCTCATCGGCGCAGTCACCGTCCTCCGAGACGAACGGCAGCGGAGGGCGTTCCTCGGCACGATCGCCGTACTCGGCGTCATCGTCACCCTGCTCGTCATCGTCGCACCCGAGTCGAACGGGGCGTGGACGAACGTCGTCACGCTCGAAGGATCTAACACGATCTCGACGGCGCAGATGATCCTCGCGGGCGCGATCGTCATCGTCATGGACGCCATCGCCACACGGCGAAGGACCGCCCTGCGGTTCGTGCTCTGGGTGCTCGCGAGCGGCATGGTGCTGACTGCACTCACCACGGGGTCCCGCGGCCCTGTCATCTCTATCGGGATCAGCGTTCTCGTCGCGATGCTGTTCGCGCCGGCGCTGCGCCGACGTCGACTGCAGGCCATTCTCGCGATCGGCATCCTTGTCGCCGTGGCGCTGTACTTCGCATCGCAGAGCGACGGTCTCACCCGCGTCACCGGGTTCCTCGCTGGCGACCAGGACAACTCCACGCTCGCGCGTTCCTCGTTCTGGGACACGTCCTGGCGAATCATCACGAAGCTGCCGTTCGGCGGCGGGTGGGGATACTTCGGGTCGCTCAGCCAGTTCCAGGGCATCGTTGGTCCCGGGCAGAAGCTCTACCCGCACAGCGTCCCCACGGAGATCACGCTCGAGGCAGGATGGCTCGCGGGTCTCGCGTTCTTGGCGCTGGTGATCGCCGGGTGCGTGCGCCTCATCCGCCGCGCCAGCAACGGCGTGAACCTCGCCTACTTCGTGTTGCTGGTGTTCACGATCATCAACTCGCTGTCGTCAGGGGACATCAACGACAACCGGCTCATGTGGGTGCTGCTCGTCGTCGCGTGGGTGATCCCGAAGGTGGCACCGGTAGGCGAACCCGCCACCACCGAAGCCGAGCCGGTTGCCGCGCCGCTCGCCGTTCCAGAGCGGAGCGGAGCCCCAGCGCCCCGACGCCAGGATGAGAACATCCACGCCGAGACGCTGGGCCTCTTCGACCCTGACAAGATCGCGCAGTACTTCCGCCAGCAGCGCGACGCCAACTAGGGGGCGATAATCCCGACGCTCCTGAGCGCGGCCAGGAGCGAGTTCAGTTTGGTCGCGGCGTCCGACGAATCGGTCGAGTTCGCGATCGCCGCCGGCTGAACCACAGGGGTAGCGCCCCAGAGCCCCAGCTTGTGCGTTGCCCCGAGACCGAGCTTCGTTCCAGACGTCCCACCGAACGCGATGTTGTAGCCGTCCTCGACGGTCATCGACGTCGCCAGGAACCGCAGCTTCCGCACCCCGGCCATCGCCAGCCCGAAATCGCTCGTGCCGATGGGATAGAACCCTGTCGCCCCGTCTGATCCGAACGCGAGACCCGGTGCGCTCACAGTTCCCTGGTAGAACGTCTGTACACCGGGGCGGTTCGAGACCACAGTCGCCGTCCCGTTGTACGGGATGGTCGCCGACGAGAACAGGTTCCCGACCGCCTGGAACGCATTGTTGGTCGCCGTCCCCACGTTCAGACCGCGCTCGTTCTTGTAGGTAGCCGCGGCCTTCTTCCCCGCGTTCCGGTGTAGGTTCGCGGAGATGATGCCGTCATTGTAGGTGCTCTGGATGTAGACCGCGCTCGCTATCGACACGGACGAGCTCCAGTGGTCAACGATCGTGTTCCCGATGACCGTGACGCCGAAGTTGGTGTTGGCGATGATGATCCCGTGAGGGCTCGGCTCGATGATGAGGTTCCCGCTCACGAGGAACCCACTGGTGTCTCGAAGCCGGACGGCACCGCTGACAGAGCTGGATTCCAGGCCGCAGCCAATGATGGTGTTCCCGATCACCTGCCCTGTGGCGCTTTCCGCTGATGCGGAGTTGTCTGCTCCAGGTGCACCCGCGATCGAGATCGCATGTCCGATGGTCCCGTTGCTGACCTTGCTGTCCACGGTGTTGCCGATGACGTTCACGTTCAGCGGTGCGATGTTGATGCCACCCGCGCTGACGGCGCCGACCATTGCGATGCCGACAAGGCACCCGAACACGTCGTTGTTGGCGACAGTGATGTTCCGCCCGCCGTGAGTGTCGATGCCTTCCCACGGGATGTTGACGATGCGGTTCCTGCTGATGATGACGTCGGTGGATCGCGGGTCCGTTGTCAGGCTGTCGCTGCTCGTGCGGGTGAGGGTGATGCCGTATCCGTTGGCCGAGAAGCCCGCGAGGATGTCGTGGATGTAGTTGCCGACGATCTCACCGTTGGACACGGAGAGGCCCGCGTAGCCGGCGTATCCGAGGTCCCGGATGTGGTTCCGCTCGACCGAGAAGTTGTTGACGTACTGGTGGTAGATCCCGTACATGCCAACGAGGGCGATCGTGCAGTGGTCCACCGTGATGTTCGAGATCGGAGCGCCCGCGGACGCACCGCCCACGAAGATCCCGTACTCATTGGAGGCTGCGGTCGCCACCGAGTGACGGCCGATGATCGTGACGTTGGTCACACGCACGTTGCTCGCGGTGATCGAGACGATCTTCTTCGCCGTGCCCGTGCAGTGGATCGTCCCGTTCATGAGGACAGCACCAGCGGGGAGGTTCAGTTGGTCCGTGGTCTTGTACGTCAGACCACGAAGGTCCACGGAAAGGCCGAACGTCGCCGCCGCGCTGATCGCGGACTGCACCGCGGATGTGTCGTCCGCGGTGTCATCTGCGGCGGCACCATAGGCGACGGGGCTGACCACCCGCACGTACATCGCCGCGAGCTGCTTCGCGAAGCTCGACGCAGAGTTCGCACCCACGGCCGTCATGATCGTGTCGTTCGTGTTCCCGACTACCGCCGCCTGGGCTGCGGCAGCTTCAGCAGCAGCCTGTGCCGCCTCCGCAGCGGCCATCGCAGCAGTCACGTCATCGGTGGAGACAACCCTGGTATCGAGGTCGTTCACCGCGTGAGCGGCACGGCTCGCCCAGACGATGAGACCAGGGGCCCCGACAACCGGGTTCTCGTCGAGGTTGTAAGTGCCCAAGGTGGGTCCCTTCTCAGGTGGCGATGCCGTGGATGATGATCTGCCGGTCGGCGAGTTCAACTCGCACGCGGGCGCCTAGTGACGGGGTCACGAGAGTGACGGGTGTCAGGTCGATGGGATTCGTGTCACCATCGAGGCGCACACGGAGAGGACTGGTGCCGGTGACTGTCGCCCACGCGAAGACGCTGCCCATCACAGATCAGCCACTTCGGTGAGCTCGAGCTGTGTGAGCCCCAGCGGGTGTGCATCCCAATCGATGTGAGTGAGAACGTGGCGCCCGTCGACACCCGCGGGAGTGTGTTGGAACCGGATCACGTCAGACACTCGAACCGGTAGTGGGAGCGCGGTGACCTTGACGACCGCCTGCCCGGATGAGTACGCGATCAGGGAACGTCGCGCCTTCGCTGTGAGGAACGCGATCTTGGACGCGTTGTCCCCATCAGGGACGTCCGTGCCGGTTAGGGTCTCCACGATCCACCGGCCTCGCGACGGGTACGAGTACGGCGAGGTCGGGTCGGTGTTGTCCCACTGCCCGACCAGAGCGGTGGAGTCGGCGCCGCCCGCGTTCTGCACGGCGATCACACGGTTCGGGATGCCGAACTGATCGCGGTCCCGGGTCCACTCCGGCTGGTAGATCGACGTCTCCCCGTCGACGAGCTCACGGGGCATGTTCAGCATCTCGTACGTGGTGCCACGGTCGGCGGGGAGCACATACTTGGTGGCCTGGAACGCCCCATACCCGTCGACCCAGAGGGCGTTGAACCCGCCAGCGTCGAGCAGGTCGTTGACAATGGTGAGCTTCGTCGTGCCTGCCGGCCACACCATCCCTGCGGAGGTAGCGGTGGTGACGGAGGCATCCACCGTGATCTGCTCGCCAGCAGATGCGATGACCGACTGCACGGCCGTGAGGATCTGGGTGCCCGCGGCGACAGAGAACGTCGCCGCGGTCTTGTCCTGATCCAGGACGGTGCACCGGTCGAGCAGCTCGAGCGCCCACACGCGGCCAGTCGCGGACCATTCCTCAGGGGCGGCCGTGACAAGGAACACCGACAACGGGATCTCAGGGAGGCCATCGATCACGCACACGGGACGGATGCGCACGGTCTCGAGGGTGACATCGCGGATGCGGAGCATGCCCGGTGCAGCGGTATCGAGGTCCGCGACGCGGACGTTGCCGCCACCCTTCACCTGCGCGCCCAGCGCCCACGACAGTCGCGCGGAGGGCTCGATCACCCCGTCGAGGACACCCAGAAGAACATCCGTGCCGTCGGGAAGATGCTTCATCAGCTCCCACCGATACGAGGTGATCCGATCCCCGTACAGGACCTCACCAGTGGTGGGGTCCCGCACGGGGATGATCGCCGGCTCCAGGGCACCCCAGATGTCAGACCATGTGTCGACCCACCGGTCAGCCCAGATGTCGACCACAGCGCCTCCTCTACGTTGACGTCTCAGTGACCGTGTACGACAGCTCGCCGACGATCGCGTTCACCCGCGACACCTGGCCTGCGACCTGCCCGAAGATGCGCCGGCCAGTGGGATCCCTGTAGCAGCAGCGTCCGAGCGTCTGCAGGACCGCTTCGATCTCATCGGGGGAGGAACCGAGCTTGCGCGCCGTGTGCGACTTCGCGATCAGCGACGCCCGGCCCTCGATGGTGAGGTTCCCCGTCGTGCCGTACAGTCCGATCGGACGTGAACGACCAGCGGCCTGCACCAGGGACTGAGCCGGCGCCGGGGTCGCGGTCAACGCGAGTGTGTAGGCGAATGACACGACCTCGCTGTACCCCACACCCTTCGACAGGTACGCGCTCGGCGACGCGGTCACGAGATTGACCACGACGTCCGTGGACGCACCGTCGATGCTGATCGTCCGCACCGTGTACGTGTTCGTCCCCGCGGTCACCGGGGTGGTGTCGAGGAACGTCAGCGAGGCGGACACGGCGTACTGGTCGGCGACCGTCTCCGAGTCTCCATTGATGGTGCGCAGGATCGTGACCTTGCTAGCCGCGGCCTGACCTGCCCCGGGCGAGGGGATCGACAACGTAAGCTGCCCGAATCCCGAGTCGTCGAGGAAGTCGACGGCGACAGCGGCCGGAACAGGCGGCAAGTACGTGACCGTAAATGCCTGAGTGACCGCAGGAGACTGGATGCCGTTCGAGTCGGTCGCGCGGGTGCGGACCGAGTACGAACCACCATTCGCCACCCTCGTGGTCAGGGTCGCAGAAAGTCCCGTTGTCGAGACCGTCTCCAGGACGGTGGCGCCCTGCAGCAGGTCGATCGCCTGTGAGACGAATGTCGCGCCCTCCGGCTGGGAGAACGTGATCACGACCTGCACGATCGCCTGACCGACGGAGGATCCTGGTGTGGTGATCGTGACCGTCGGTGCCGTCTTGAACGTCGTCGACCCGACCGAAGACCAGGGAGATGCCCCAGTCCCGTCAGATCCGCCGGTTGTCGCCTGACCCCACGTCCGCACCTGCACCTGCAGGGTCGTCCCCGAGGTGTATGTGCCGCCGGCGAAACTACGACTCGAGACGGTCGAAGTGACCTTCCCTGTGGAGGTCCAGGAGGAGCCGCCGTTCGTCGAGTACTGCAACTCGTAGTACGCCTGCGGGGTCGAGTCGACCGCGTTGTGTGTCCACGTGACGACGAACGCGGATCCCTTGTCCGAAAACGGGGGGATTGTAGCCAGAGACGGTGCGTTCGGTGCGGCCAGCAGCTGCACCGAGTTCGACTGCACCCACGACGATGCCAGGGAACCGGCCACGGCCTGCACCCGGTACACGTGCACCTGCGCCGGGTTCGGTGCTGTGTGCGTGTACGACGTGGTCCCCGAGGGGAGTGTGGCGAGCGGGCTGCCGTCCCAGGTGGTGATACCACCGGTGATCGTCCCGTGCGAGACGACGTGCGTGTGCTCCGTGTAGCCGACATTCGGGGTGAAGGCGACGACGATGTCCAGGGATGCGTTCTTCGCCGCGGTGACCCCGGATGGGGCGGCAGGGGTTGTGAAGATCGGCGCGGAGGCGGCGGACAAGCCACCGAACCCGGCGGAGTTCCAGGCTTGCACCTTGAATTGCAGCTTCTGGTTCGCAGCGACCGCAAGACTCGTCGAGGTGGTGGCGTTGATGTCCAGAATCTTGCTGAACGCGCCGTTGTTCACAGACTTGAAGATCTGGTTCGAAACGGGTTGCCCGTTCGATGCCGAAGACTGCGCCCACGACACCGTCGCCTGCGTGTCAGACACGCGCGACGCGGTCACACCGGTCGGTGTTCCAGGTACGACCTTGAGTGTGGTGACGGGGACCCAGACGCCGACCGACGCGGGGCCACCGGCACCGGACGTGCCGGTGTCACCGATCCCACCTTCGACGTAGAGGCTGCCTGTACCGTCGCCGGCGTGGCTCATCCGGCTGATCCCGGATGCGATCAGAGTGGACTGCAGGCCGCCTGGTCGCCAGTCAAACCCGAACGAGCCAGACCACAAGCCTCCGGTACCCCACCCGTTGGCGTTCCAGTTGACGTAGGCGCCTACGCCCCCGGACCAGGAGTAGTCATACTCGGAGGCCTCGTTGAGGTACAGCGCCCAGGAGATGTCAGACCAGTTCGCAGGCGCGTTGTACCCGACCTCCGTTGCGACGATGACAAGCTGACCCGCGGCGCCGGTTCCGACAACGTTCGATGCCATCGATCACACCTCCCGGGCGTTGAGACGGGCCGGGGATTCGTAGACCACCCGACCCGTCTCGACATCGACGACCCATCCATCGACCTCGTCACACCGTCGGCGCATGCGCTCCTCGAACACGCGGTCACCGCAGACAGCGACACCTTCGCTGTTCAGCACGTCGAACGCCACGTCACACCCCCTGTCGGGTCTGCACCCGGGACTGAGCACCCAACGAACGGGTGAAACGGTCAATAGACGATGCGGAGAGGTCCACAGGGCCGGAAGGCATCAGACCAGCCAGGCGACGTGCGAGGCGGTCGATGCTCGAATCCGAGAGCTCTACGGGCCCTTCCTGACCCCGCGACACCCCAACCTGCGGCATGCCGAAGACAGCCGGGACCGACGGGTTGATCCCCGCAACCCGCATCGCCTGCCCCGCAACCGACACCGGGGAATCGCCTCGGTTGATCGCCTTCAGCAGGGCACGTGACCGTGCAGCTTGTCCGACGGTGTTCGAGATGACCTCTTCACCGTTCGCGAGCCGGTACATGCCGGCCGTGTCCGACCAAGCGGAACCGTTCCCGCGGATCGTGCCGCCAGTGATGCCGTAGGCGGCACCAGGGACGGTGCCACCGTAGGCCCAACCGATCGACTTCCCGAGCTGCCCGTCGACCTGCGAGTACTGGCCCTGGACACTCGTGTAGATCGTGACCGTGCGTCCGTCGTTGCGGTTGATGAACGAGTCGATCACGTTCTGCGCCGCGCTCGTGTTCGCGAGGATGTTGAGCTGCTTCTCAGACGGCATCGCGAACACCTTGTCGGTGAGCGCCTGCACCTGCTCCGCGTTGAACCCGGCACCCACAGCGGAGTCGATGAAGGCCTGCCGCTGTGCCGCCAACGTGGACGCGTACTTGTCCGTGGCGTCCTTCGACGACATGGTCTGCACGTCAAGGTCGAACTGCGCCTTCGTCGCCGCCTGCGCATCCGATGCGGCCCCGGTGAGCATCGACCGGTTCGCGGAACCTGACGAGGTGTTCGCGTCCAGGGACAAGGTGAACCCGTCGAGGGTGCCGTTGGCCTGTTCGAACGCGTCACGCTGACGCTGGGCCTCCTCGGAGATCCCAGCAAGCGACTTCTGCCAGCGGGCGTTCGTCTCCTCCGCCGACTGGCCGATTCCGTTGAGCCGGTTCGTCGCGTCGATGAGCCCGTTCAGCTTGTTCATCGCGTCGTCGGCCGCGGACGCTTCCTTCTGGAACGCGTCCGCCGCGCCCTGAGCGGTCAGCCGAGTGTCGGCGGCCGCGGAGCCCGCGTCGCCCATCGCCGCGGCGTTGTTGCGGAACGAGTCCGCCGCTGCCGACGCCATGTCGCTACCCTGCTTGAGAGTGTTCTGCAACACGTCCAGCTGCACGCCGTTGAGCTTGCCCTGGTCGTACCCGTCCTGCATCGCGGCCGTGACCTGCTTCACCGCGGACGGGACACCCATGTACGCGTCGGTCATCGTCTTCGCGCTGATCCCGATCGCAGCCGCCGCGTCGTAGGCGGACGTCTGCCACATCAGGAAGCCCTGCTTCGCGTTCAACGCGTCGACGGCCATCTTCCGGGACGCCTCGGTGGTCGCCCCGGTGGTCTTGTCGAGGGTGTCCGTGTACGCCTGCGCGCGTGCGTTCGCTTCTGCGTTCGCCTGCGCGACAGCAGTGAACACCAGCACGAGTGCGGTCAGGGCGATGCCGACGGCACCGCCAGCGATGGCCAGGCCCTTCATGGACAGGCCGAGGGTATCGGCTGCGGCCTTCACACCGTTGATGACGGCAGTGACGCCCTTCCACAGCATGAACCCCGTGTACCCTGCGATCGCCGCAGCTGCGATGACGGTGAGGACAGGGACAGGGATCGCGTTGATCGCGTTCCCGAGACCCTCAAGAGTGCCGAGCACCACCGACCCGATCGGGGCCGTGGCCTCCGCGATGTGCAGGATCGCCGCCGCGAGAGCACCGACCGTGTCGATCACCTGCGGGAGCTCGGACTGCGCGTACGCGGCGAACTTCTGAAGCCCACCGTTCGACACCCACGACTCGAACCCGGACGCGATGTTGTAGATCAGGCCCGCGCCCTGCATGAATAGGGGGTTGAGGATGTGGAACGCGGTGATGACCGCCTGCAGGCCGGTGACAGCCGCACCGCCGAGGATCCGGGCGAAGCCGCCAACCTCGGAGTTCAGTTCCGGCATGTCCCGGTTGATGAGCGCGACGGCCCGCTGGAACGACGTCAGCACGCTCCCCGCGGCGGTCGCGGACAGGGCCGACATGTCGCTCTTGAGGGTCTTCAGCCCGTCGGACCATTCGGCGCCGGCCTGCGTGCCCTGCTTGATCGCCTGGACAGCGCCGATGATCCCGAGCACACCAGCCGCGCCCAGACCAGCGAGACCGCCAGCGACACCGAGCAGGGCACCCGTGAGGGGTGCGGCGACGGCGGTGAGACCGACGACGGCGGCGATGATCAGCTGCGTCCGTGCGTTAGCGCGGGAGGCAGCGTTGCCGGCGTTGTCGGTGGCTTTGGCGGCGACCTCTTCCGCTGCGGCCTGCTTCAGGGCACCGTTCGCGGCGTCCTCCTGGGCCTCCTTCAGCGCGACCTCAGCCGCGGTGGCGCGTGCGTTCGCCTTCTCAAGACGACCAAGCGCCTCCGCCGCGGCCAACTGTGCGGCGGCCATCGTGGACGCCTTGGTCCGACCGTTCTCCTGCGCCTCGGAGAACCGCATCTGAGCGATGCGGGCCTTCTCATACGCGACATCGGCGGCCTGGTTCGCGGCGGCGACCTTCGCCTGTGCCGCGGACACGTCGGTGGCCGACCGCTTGACCCGCTCGCCCGCGGTGGCTGCGGACTGGCCCATGGCCTTCGCCGCGGCATCGACCGCAGCCATGCTGGCTTGCGCCTTGCCGGTGTTCGCCTCAACGTCGATCGTGGGGTGTTCCTGGCCCAGGGACCGGGCCTCACGCTTGACGATCGCGGCCCGTTCCATGAACTCGTCGATGTCGAAGTGGAGCTTGCTGTCGATCGACCCGGTCTCCGTGGTCACGGTCGCCTCCTACTGGGTCGGTTCGGGCGCGAAACGGCGGTACAGGCGCGTATCAGGGGACGACAGGAGGCCGACGCAGCGGACCGCGAACCAGCGCCAAGAGCGGTCCCGGATCCTTTGGTCGAGGTCGATGCCGTACGTGTCTTGGAAGTCGGCTTCGACGAGTGTCCACGCCTCGAAGATCTGCACCCACGTCACCGGGTTCGATGGGGCGGTCGCCTCGGCGGGGACGTCCTCGTACCACTCGTAGAGACCGGTTACGGGGTCTTGTTCGCCGCGGCCGTACCTTTCGACCGCCTTGCTGCCCTGTTGGGCTTCGGTGCGAGACTCTCCACCGCTTTTGGGTCGCCACCGGTCTTCCACATGGTCTCGGCCATGCCGCGGCCGTACTTGAAGTCGGCGAGCGCGGTCTGCGCGGCCCGGGTGATCGCGGCCGACGGGACCTTGTCGGTGAGCATCTGCTCGAACACGTCACCGAGGATGAGGCGGAAGAACTCCTCATCACCGAGCTTCTCGGCGCCGTCCACGATGCCGTTGATCTTCACGCCGGCGTCGAACGAGACGGGCGGGATCGTGTACTGCTTCCCGTTGATGGGGAGCACGAGAGGGTCGTAGAGCTCGTTGAAGTCGCTGAAAGTGGACACAGGTTCTCCTCACTGGGTTGCTGGGTTGTTGGTCCCCGCCGCCCCGACCCAGTAACGGGACGGCGGGGACGTAGAGGGGTCAGCCGCGGGTGTACGGCAGCGCGTTGGACGCGCCGATACCGTTCGTGACCTGAACAGCCGCGGAGCCGGCCGAACCGGCAGGCATCGGGACGACGATCTGCGTGTCCGACTGGATCAGGGCGTTCGGGGCGGTCACAGCACCGAACTTCACGCCGGTGGCGACGTTGACGCCGGTGAAGCCCTGACCGGTGATGGTGACCAGCGCGCCAGCAGCGGCACCAGACGGGGTCGCCGCGATGACGACCGGGGCAGCCGGGGCCGTGCCGGGGTTCGCGATCGCCGTCACAGCACCGTCGGCGGTGAACGTGATCGTCACCTCGTCGAGGTCCGCGACACCGCTCTTCGACTGGTTCCAGTCGACGAGCGCGTACATCGTGAACGCCTCCGCGGCACCGTTGCGGTCGTACCAGCGGACGTACAGGCGAGCCTGGGTGCCGAACTGGTAGCGGGTGGTGCGGGCGAGTTCCTGGCCCGGGTCCGAGGGGACGCCGGCGGTGGTGGGGCGGAGCACCTTCGCTACGAGCTTCCCGCCGGTCATCGTCTTCTCGAACGAGTTGAACCCGTTCGTGTCGAACGTGTCCGCGGGCTGCAGGGTCGAGTTCTCGGACGGGACGAGGTCGTTGATGCCCTTGAGGGCGATCCACGTGGTGTTGTCGGCCGACACGTCGACCTTGAAACGGCGTGCGAATGCACTGGGCATGATGCCTCCATGTGTTGAGGGGTTGGTCACCCCCACGCGGGGGCGGAGAATGCACCGGGCGGTGCGTCCCGCACTGGGCAGCGGAAGAGGTCTGACGGTTCCCGCGGGGCCCGCGGCGAACGGGCACGGCGGGTATCCATGCATGTCGGCCAGGAGCCACCTGGACGCGAGGAGTCTCCGCGCCGTCAGGCACCGCGGAGCAGGAGTCAGAGGGCTACCAGTTGCCGCCGTCTGGGCGGGCAGCGGTCGGCGTGTATGCCACGTCGAGGGTGTAGTTGTCGGTCCAGTCCCACCGCTTCGACTCGTCCATGCCGAGAGAGGCACGAACCCGGTCCCGGACCTGCATGATCTGCAGCGTCGAGGTGAGTGGGATCGTCATCTTCCCGAGGAACAGGACGGCGATCTGATCGAGGAGCTCGATCGGGCGACGCGGCTTGTTCACAGCACCGCGACAGCGGATCTGCAGCACGCCCACACCTTGGGGGAGGGACGGGTCCTCGGTCTGCGGCACCCACGTCACCACAACCACCTCATCCGGGGTTGCAGGCATCAGCATGTGGAAGATGCCTGTCACACCCGTGGGGTAGGTTCCGGACGCGTTGAACGCCAAACCAGGGACGCCGGAGACCATGTGTGCGCTGACCCCGTCGAGCAGGTCCAGGGTGTCGGTCATCCCATCGCCTCCCGGATCGTGTCAGCGATGATCCGCAAACAGGCGTCCCGCTCCGTGACCATCGGCTGCTGCAAGAACAGGGCTTGCCCGCCCTGCGGGTGCTTGAAGTCCAGCCCGTAGTGCTGGTAGCGGGCGTACGGGCCTGGGTAGTACACCCGGAACTCGTTGTGGCTGACGGCCTTCACCTCGGCTGAGGCCCGCAGGTTGCCGGTCAGGACGGGTGCGAGTTCGGTGGACACGGCCCGGATGTGCTCCGCGGCACGGCCAACAGCGAACGGGACCGCCCCGTCGACACGGCCGACGATGTCGTCCATGAACGCTTCGAACCCGCCGGTTTCCCACTCGAGCGCCATGACGGCCTCCTCAGGTGAGTGAGATGACGGCGTGGTCGGGGAGTTCGAGGTTCCCGGACGTGTTCACGTTCGTGCGGATCACCCGAGACACGACACCGTCGATTGTCACGCGAGAGTCCGCAGTGAACAGGGCACCATGCTCGGGGTAGGTGTAGACGGTGGTCTCTGACACGACCTGTTCGCCGGTCGCGGTGCGTACGAGGCTGCGGGTGTCATCGACGAAACACCCGTTCCCGCCTGGACGGACGCTTATGTCATCCGGGTCGAGGGTGACGGGTGCCGCGAACAGATCTTCGCCGTACCCGTTCGTGCCCTGGTAGGTCTCCACGATCACGGTGTGGACGTAGAAGTCCTCGAGCTCGTTCATCCGCGGTACGCCGGTTCGGCACCGAGCAGGTTCCGCTGCTGCAGGAACCGTGCAGCCTCGGGGACCAGGCCCGAGTACGCGGCAGCGCGAGCAGATGCGACGGCTTGCACCTCCTGGTCGGAGTACTCGATCGAGGCGGTGCCGATCTTCTTCGATCGCGCGGTCTTCGACGGCTGGACGACGCCACCAGTCGCCGGGTCGATGTTCAGCGCGACCCACGCGGACGCCTGGATGCAGGTCGCGTCACGGAGCGCCGCGAGCGTCCCCGGGTCGGTCGCGAGGCCGGTCGAAGGATCCACGTCGTAGATCGCGCCCTCGGTCGCGTCGAGCACAAGGGATGTGCACGCACGAAGCACATGGGCGATGTTCGCCGGCACAGTCGCTTCGGCCCATGTCGCATAGTCGGTGGGGGAGGCGAGCATCGTCGGCACGACGAAAGACGGGTACAGGGCCACGACATCACCTCCGGTTGGTGCCAGTGGGCGGGGTGCCATGACGGCTGCCCCGCCCACCAGGCGGTTACTGCTGGTCGGTGGGCGGCTGTTCGCCGGGCACCTTGGCGGTGTCCGCGCCCTCGGGCGCTTCACCCTTGGGTGCGGTCGACACGGGGTCCGTGCCGAACTTCTCGATCAGGTCGGTCTTGGTGAGCGCTTCGGCGTCGTCCGGGGTCATGCCCTGCGCGACAGCCCACCCGACCCACGCCTTCTTGCCGGCGTTGAGCTTCGGCCGCTCGGTCGGGGGTCCGGGCACCTTGGCGGTGTCCGCGCCCTCCACATACGGGTCGCCGTCCGCGTTCGCGACGCGCGTCAGGTATCCCTTCTCGAGACGCTCAGCGATCGCCTCATGCAGGGGGAGGTCCAGCTTGAACACTGAACCGCCCTCTCCGCGCAGGAAGATCGCCTCGTTGCGGACGTAGATCACCTCGTTGTCGTCGGCCATGATCAGCCCACGTACCGTCCGTCGACCGTGAACGCGGTCACGGTCATCGAGACCGAGCAGTCGACGGCGATGGAACCGTCGGACTGGCCGAACCGAGCCGACTCGAACGGGCCGGCCCACTGGGTGCCCGCACCGGCGAACACGACCGATGCGTTGCCCTGGCCGGACGAGATCGCGGACGGCTGGGAGCCGGCGACGATCGTCGCGGTCCCCGCACCGGCGGCGACGATGCGCAGCATCAGCTGCTTGCCGCCCGGATTGGGGATCGTGAAGCCGTTGCCGGCACCGACACCGGACGCCGTGCCCGCGGGGTCGGCGAGCGCCCCGTTCGGGATGAACGCCGACGGGTTGAGAGTTGCGCGTGCCATGATGGTGCTCCTTCCGGCTTACGCGTTGGTGACCGTGACGAGCGCGCTCGCCAGCGAGTCGGGGCGGACGTTCTTCGCGCCGTAGAGCACGAGGCCCTTCACGGCGTCGGAGAACGAGGACTGGGGCCGGTAGGCCTCGACCTTGTTGATCTGCTCGGCGAACGTGATCGCACGGTTGTTCCCGGCGATGACCGCGAACTCCTGCCCCGTCGTGTTCGGGGCGTTGTTCGACAGGTAGATGTCGAACCCGGACGCACGGCCGACGAGACCCTCGCGGAGGATGTTCGTGTTGTCGCCGGTGCCGAACGACACGAACCGCTGGTCGCGGAGGAGGCAGCCGTGCAGGTCGGGGGTGACGACGACCGACCGGCCCTGCGTGGCGACGTTCGCCTTGTCGAGGCGGGTCTTCAGCGGAACCAGCACCTTGTCGTACGCGCTCTGCGGCGAAGCAGCCGCGTCGATCGACAGGGAGCCGATCTGGTTCGCCGCCTGGATCGACGTGTAGAACGACGCGATGTACTGGTCGATGACGTCGGCGAACCCGAAGGCGCCCTCGTCCTTCAGCTGGTCCATGATGCCGCCCTTGGCCTGCCGCTTGTCGACGTCGTCGATGGAGACGGCGAAGAACTTCGACTGGTCGACGACGAGCGTGCGCTGCGAGTCGGCAGGCTGCTCGGGGGTGATCACGGTGACACCAGGAACGTAGGTGCCGATCGTGGGGCGGCCGACGGAGGTGATGCGGACGGTGTCGCCAGCTTCGGCGATCTCGCCCTCGTAGTCGCGGTTCGTGAACACGTTGTACACGAGCGCCTTGCGGAGGGCGACGAGGAGCAGGGCGCTCCAGATCTCCGGCTTGAACTTGTTGAAAGCCACGGTGGGCTCCTTTCAGGTGGTTAGAGCAGACCCTTGAGGAGGCCCTTGTCGTAGGCATCCGCGATCTGCTCGGGGGTCATCTGCGCGAGCTGCGCTTCGGTGATCTGGCCCTGCTCGCCGGTCCCGCCGGGAGTTTCGACCGTGCTCGCGCCAGCCGCCCGGGCCGCCTTGAGCGTGGGATTCGCGGTGACCGCGGCCGTGATGGCCTCGGTCACCTGGGTGGAGAAGTCCGCCGACGCAGGGTCGAGGGACTGCACGCTCGTCAGGAACGTGTTCGAGTCGAGGAGCGCGTCCGGGTTCGCCCCGGCTGCTCCTGCCGCCTTGTAGACGGCGAGCTGTGTCTGCGACTGCCGGTGCGCCTGCTGTGCGGCCGTGAGCGATGCGGTCAGCGCGGCGGGGTCCAGTGCGGCGTCCGGCTTGAGGCCGAGAGCGACAGCGAGCTTGTCGGTGATCGCCTTCTGCGCGTCGTCGGCTGCGGTCTTCGCGGCCGTCCGGTGGTCGCCGGCTTCCTTGCGAGCGTCGCGGATGACCTTCTGCGCCCATTCGGGAAGGTCCTCGACCTTCTCGGCGGGGGCTGCCGGTGCAGCCGGTGCGGGAGGCGCTGCAGGGTCGGCCGCGGGCGGAGGAGTCGGTGCCGGTGCGGCGGGCGCCGCGGGAGACGGACCGCCAGGCGCGCCACCGTCGTCGTTGAAGAACCGGGCGCCGACCACGTCGAAACGGGTCGGACCGATCTGGGCGAGGCCGTCCGCACCGATGCGAGCGGAGGCCGTGGGGTTCTGGGTGGACATGCGTGTTTCTCCTTGTGAGCGCCAGGCTCGTTCGGTGTTGAGATGCCCGCGACATGCGGGACGATTGGTCACCGGGGGATGGTGAGCTTGATGCGCGGGTCAGCGAGGTCGCCCTGCTCGCGACGCGACTGCCGGGAGAACCCGGTCTCCTGCACGAACTCCCGCACCTTCGCCTGCGCACGACGCACACGGGCCCGTGCGTCCGCCGCAGCCTCCGGGCTGGCGGCGTATTCGAGCTGCCGTTTCGCCTTCCGCACCTCGAGTTCGAGGCGCCGCTGCCGCTGCGTGAGCTCGTAGAGACGCTGGTTCTCAGGCGTCCACTCGCCCGGATCCGGGAGCACCGTCACACCGGGGAAGTACGCCGTCAACGGGTGACGACAGTTCGGATGCCACAGGCCGGCGGCGGCAGCGTCCGCGATCGTTCCCGAGACCGGCACGGCCGGGTTCAGGACCGGGACCGCGGTGAGCACCTTCCCCTGCCAGGGGAAGCACAGCGGGCACGTGTGCGCAGTGACGGGGACCGTGAAGTACTCGATCCCAAGAGCGAGCATCCGGTCCAGATGCGACGAGTTGAACGCCCGCACCGACGCGGTACGCACCGCCATCTCCACGTAGGCCGACATCGACCAGTCCCGACCCGACTTGTCGGTGAACCCGGTGACACCCTGCGACGCGAACACCCGCCAGGCCATGGCCTGCGCCTGGGCCGGGGTGACCCCGTTGTCGAGCACCTGGTAGATCGCGCCGTGTGGGGCGATCGCCTTATAGATGTCGTCGGGGAGACGTGTGATCCGCCGGCGCACATCCTCCAGCTCCGACACGATGTCGTCACGGATCGCCTGCGCTGCACGCTCACCGTGCGGCATCGACAAGTCGAAGAACTCATCGCCACCGGACGCCAGAGAACGCCCAGGAGGTACCCGACCACCACCGCCACCATGCGAGGCGCTGGAGGTCCGGACCAAAGCGGTAGACGCGGCCGTGTGTGCCGCCCGCTGCCCCTCGATCGTGGCCGCCGACACCATCGCCTCAGCGAGGGCCGTCGAACCAGACAAGCGGGCGAGGATCCGCCGCACCAGGAGCCGTAGCTTCGGGACCATGCCCTGCCGGCCCTCCAACGTGGGAGCCGTGCGCCGCAGGACCGCCGTCGACCCCGACAGGAGCTCCTGCTCCGCGAGCACATACAGGGCGATCAGCGACGCGGTGAGCTGGTCAGCCGACTGGTCCTGCGTTGCCATCAGCAGCTCCCGGGTCGGTCGGCTGATCGAACGGGCTCATCTGCGGGTCCGGCACAGGGTGCGCGAACTCGGCCCGGATGCGTGCGACCTCATCAGAGATCTGCTGCTCATCCCAGTCCGGGTGCAGAATCGACACCCGCTCCTCGACAGAAGCGGACTCGGCCGCGTACAGGGCCTGAACGGTCTGCGCGAGCCGCAACTGCGACTCCTGCACACCGTCAGAGAACTCCACGGCCAGATCGGTCGTCTTGTTCGGCTTCGCGAAGAAGACGCGGTCCACCTCGAGCAGCTTCGCGACGTGCGCGAGCAGCACCGGCTTCCAGATGCGGATCTTCCGCGCCCTCGTCATCAGCGAGCGTCGTTCACGGGCCTCGATCTCCGTGGCGGTCTTATCGCCCCGGTTCTCCTGGTTCACACCGAAGGTCGACAGGGAGTAGCCGGACATCTGCAGGATCTGCTCGATCAGCATGTCGACGGTCTCCTTGTACCCGACCGGTTCGAACGCCGGCTGCAGCACCTGCACACGGTCGGCCATCGACATCGGCTTCTCACCCGAGGAACCCGACATGCCCGTCTCGACGTAGGTCTCCTGGTCGAGCTGCACGACAGCCGCCTGACCAGGCCCCATCGTCTTCGCGAGCTCCTTCGCCATGAACACGCGTGCACGGGCGGCGCGGCGTGCGCGCATCCAGTCCGACATCGTCTCCGACAGCTGGTCGAGGAGGTGCTCGATGCCGTCGAGGTCCGACCGTCCGAGGTTCTTCCCGATCGGGTCCTTCCGCCACAGCCGGTTCGGGGTCTGGTTCGGGACGTACTGCACGGCGAGCCCAGGCGACTTCGTGTCGATGGTGCCCTCGAGCCCCAGGTCCATGTAGTTCGCGAGGGAGGCGGTCTCCTGGCGGAAGCCGAGGCCGATCCGCACACCGAGCTTGTCCTCTTCGCCCTCGTACAGGCCGTGGAGGATCACACCGTTCCCGACCGCGCCGAGCTCGTGCCGTTCGAGGTGGCGGTAGACGCGCTTCCCGTTGCGGGCGATGACAGCCCAGAACGTGACGGCGGTGAGCACTCCGAACCGGAACTCGGGGATCGCCTCATCCGCGTCCTTCACAGTCGTGAACGGGCCGTCAGGCTGCAGCGTGTCGTCCCACGTGACCCGCAGGTACGAGCCACCGAGCGCGGCCGACATCTCCGCGGCCTCAGCCATCTTCGAGTGGAACGTGTCGTCGAGCAGCGTCTCGAGACGGTCCTGCGTGGCCTGGTCGCCGACAGTCACAGTGACCGGGTCGGCGAACAGCAGGTCCGCGGACGCCTGGCAGATCTCCGCAGCCATCGGCACCGGCAGCTTGGTGTTCTGTTGCGCACCAGTCGCCGGCTGCCCGATGAACCAGCGGACCGGGCCCAACGAATGGACCTTGATCCCACCCTGATCGGACGCGAAGAACCCCTGCCCGTCGTTCAGGATCCCGCCGCCGTACACGGCCTGCAGCCGCCCGAGGTCGTTCGCCCACCAGGCGCCCCACCGGGCCATTGCCGGGAGGAGGTTGTCGAGCTGCTTCGGGGGCCACTGGTCGAAGTTCGATGCGGGAAGCGGCATGACGTGTCCCCTCCCGGGTCAGAACGTGTGCGGGCGTGGGCCGACTTCGTCGCGCCACTCGGATTCGGATGACGCGACCGCATACCGGAACGCGTCGAGAGAGTCGTCGTTGCTCTTCACGACCTCGTCTTCGCCGCGCTCGGACGCCTTCGGGTCGTACACGTACTCGGGCATCTCCTTGATGACGCCCCAGCACCGGTCCGTGACCTTGAGGAGGCCACGGGCGAGCAGCGATGTGATGAGGCCGATGCCATACGCGACGCTGTTGTCCGCGGGGATCGTGTCGATGCCCTCGGACTCCCGCAGTTCCTGGCGATACGCGAGCGCGGCGGGGTCTGCGGCCAGGATCTCCGGTCGCAGGAACCCCTCCGGCAGGTGGTTCTGCTTCAGCCAGAGTGCGATCGCGTGGGCCTGCTGCGACGGCGACTGTCGTTGCGCCTTGTCTTGCGACTCGATGCGGAGCTCGTCGATCAGGTACAGCTTCCGGTCGTATCCGAGGCCCAGCAGGACCACCGACGTGGCGTGCTGGGTTCCGAAGTCCATGCCGACGGACAGGAGCCGGTAGATCGGCGGCAGCTGCTCCCACGGGATGACGTGCACGGCGGGATCCCAGCCGTCATAGACGGCGCCCTCGGCGTTCGTCCACAGGCCACGGATGAACCGGTCGAAGAACAGCTTGCTCTTCCGGAACGCCGCCTCCATCGCGGCGATGTACGACGGGCCCGGGTCGCCGCCCTCGAAGTAGAGGGGGTTGTCGTGCATCGTGAAGTGGAACACGACCATGTCCTGCGCGTCAGCGTCGAGGATGTACTTCACGCGTAGCCAGTGCTGCGACGAACCAGGGTTCGTGGTCGCGAGGAGGCGGGCGCCGGCGACACGGAGTCGGGTCAGCAGCATCGCCCAGAACGCCTCAGGGACCAGTGTGGCCTCATCGACGTACGCGACCTCGACCGTGGACCCGCGGATCTTCTCCTCAGAGCGGGCATCGTTCGCACCCACCAGGTGCACGACCCGGCCGAGAATGATCGCGGTGTTCGACCCGGTGGTGTGCTTCACCTGCTTCGCGAGACGCCCGAACAGCTCCGGCTTCTGCATCTCACCGATCACGTTCCGCTCGATCGTCTGCAGCGTCTTACCGACGATGACGATCAGGCCACGGCCCTTCGACCGGCGGATCGCGATGAACAGGGCGAACAGGCTGACCATCGTCTTACCCGCGGACACGGCACCCACCCAGAGCGCGATCTTCCGGGTCTTCGCACGAGCGATCGACCACCGCTGCTTGCGGGACAGGGCGGGAGGCTTCACTGCGTCACCCCGAACTCGGCGTCGTCCACGTCCGTGAACTCGCCGTCGAACTCGGCCTCGATCCGGTCGAGCACCGACTCCGCCTCGCCCGTTCCTTCAGGCGTGGACTCGACGACCCGGGAGAGCTTGTCGAACACGATCGCGGCTGACGTGATGATCGTGCGCACCGCTTCGACAGGGGGAGTGTCGAGGGTCGCCTGGTTGAACGTGTTGTCCTTGCCGCCGAAGTTGAACACGACGAACGGCTTCCCGAGCATGTCGAGCATGTTGTTCGCTGCTTCATCGAGCCGCCATGCGAGGGCAGTACGCGCCTGCGCCATGTCCGCGGCTCGCGCACGCGTCGCGTCTTTTGTGCTGGCCCGGTCAAAGGCGCGACCGGCGGCTGTGCAGATTCGGGTGACGGAGCCGGTGCTGATGCCGGTTTCGCGGGCGATGGCGTTGCGGGAGAGGCCTTGGGTGTGGAGGCGGAGGACCTCGTCGCGTTGAGCATCCGTGATCGCCGCCATCATGGTCACCTCTTCGGTGGCGCCAGGCCACGGTCCGGGGATTGGCCCCGTGAGGGGGGCTACAAGTCGTTGTGGGTGAAGAGCCAGCGGATCCAGAAGCGTCCGTGGCGTACCCAGAGGATTGCGATGGTGAGGCCCAGTGCGATGCCGGCGGTGAGTCTCATACGAGTGCCAGGCGGGCGCGGATCAGATGCTCGTTCGGCACGAGCTCCGGGTGTTGGGCTGCGAGGTCGTCGAGTGCGGCTGACGCGTTGTCGCGTTCGGCTTGGAGTCGGCTGATCTCGTCCAGGGCTCCGTCGAGGGTGCGGGCCCACGTTGTGCCGAGCATGTGCTGCTCCTGTCGGAGGAGGGACGACGAAGCCCCAGTTGTCTCATGTTGAGGGCCGGGGCTTCGGTCTGGGCGGACTGGTCCACCATCTACGTTCTATCGTGCCTAGATTGCGGAGATTGCGTATTTCTTTCTGGGGGTTCAGGGGCGGCGTGTCGGCTTTCCCCGGGGTCGGCCGGGGCGGATTTCGTGGCTCAGTCGGACGGCGGCCTTCGCGAGCACGAGCATGTGGTTGCGGTCGTCGCGGACCATGGCGAGCTTCTTGTCCTCGATCCACTCGTAGATCGCTCGGCGCGAGCGCTTCGTGAGCACGGCGGCCTCCTTCACTGTGATCCACTCCTTCATCGGCTACTCCCTTCCAGTACGGTCGCCGTATGGACGCTAGATCTCTGACGCTCGTTGAGGTGCGTCCGCGGCCGAAGGGCCGCTCCTGGCGGGTATTCAGCCCCTCGGAGGAGTTCCCCGCGGTGTGGTGGGACGAGGCGTTCCGAGTCGATGAGATGGAGCACTGGGTCTCCGTCCGGCGCGATGGCGTCGAGGTAGCCCGGTGCATGTTCGTTCTCGAGCCGGGACCCCTGGACCGCAAGCTGCTCGGTGCGATGCCGAATGGACAGCTCGATATCCTCGCGTTCGAGGTTGCGCTCTCGGGGCGGCGGTCGGTTCCGGCCAGGGAGAGCGGTGCTTGGCCACGATCGCCATCGCGCGCTCTCCGATCTCAGGGTCGAGCATGATCTCCGAGAAGCCTGGAAGCGGGGAACCTGCCTCCTCGAACACGGCGAGGACGGCTCTCGCGGTGCCCTCGGCCCAGGTGCGTTCGCCGTAGTCCGCCTCTTCCCAGGACACGTCGACATTGTTCTGATGGATGATGCGGGCGGCGTGCTCGATCGTGGTTCTATCTCTGGCGCTCATGCTGCAGCTGCCCTCTCGGTGGTGTGGCGGATGGTGAGTGCGTCGTCAACCGTCCAGTCGGCGCGGTACTGGTGGGGCTGGTCGCTGACGGTGCCGCGGATCCGGTGGGTGACCCAGCGCACGGCGCCGGCGACCTTCACCGGTTCCCGCCAGGTGTGCGCGGCGCGGCCGGCGCGGGTCCGGCTGGTGACGGTGTGCTGGTCGGCGTCCCAGAGCGCCTGTACGCCGCCGGGGCGGGACTGTGCGCCGAGCTGGTGGCAGTCGCACCGGCAGTCGACGTTGTCGCACTCGGCGTGCGTGGTTACCTCACAGTCCGCGGATCCGACCCACCGGTGCACGTCCGGGCGGACCCGGGCAAGCTCCTTCCCGCAGAACGGGCAGGAGACGACGGTCGCGCCGTGCTCGGCGTGGGTTATGTTGCCGTGCGGGGCGTGGAAGCCGCAGCCGGGGCAGCGTTCCTTCACGACCTGCTTCTCGCGTTCCTCGACCTCCAGGTCCCGGTACGCGCGCTCCGCCGCGGCAGCGAACCGGATCGCATCGCGGGCGCCGGCTTCGTCGTGCACCCACAGGTCGACCGTGCGAGCGGCCCTCGAGGCGAGGAATCCGCGGCACTCGTCCAGGGTGAGGAACGAGAGCGTGAGGTTCGAGTAGCCGGATGGGGCAGCTCCCTTGGGGCCTCCCTCGGGAGACACAAGGCGGCCGTCGGCGGCGCGCACCGCAGCCTCGAAGTCGGACCACGCGGCGACGGCAGCGATCGCACGCTCGTAGCAGGGCGCGCAGAGGAATCCGACCTCGGCGGCGCGGGGAAGGCACCCGTAGCACTCGCCCGGATTGGTGGCCCAGCCTTCGTGATCGGGGCAGGTGACGCGGTGCGCGCCGGGCTCTGCGTGGTTGCGGATGCAGGTGATCATTCGGTGGTCCTCTCCTTGAACGCGATGCAGGCAGGCCATCGCTTGGTCATGTCGCGGCCGTCGCCGCGGTGGTTCCTCGAGCTCGGGTCAGGGGTGCCGCACTTCCACCAGTGCTTCCCGTTCGGATGCCGCTTGAGGCGGAGGAACGCGCAGTCGCCGCATGTCTTGCCGTTGTTGGCGAGCTGCATCCGCGTGGCGGGGTGGATGCCGGCGGCGATCGCGAGCTGGTCGCGCGACCGCTGTGGCAGTCGTTCGACCTTCGGTGCGTCTTTCGGCGGGGGAGGTGGGTCGAAGCCGGGGAGCTCGTCAGCCACGAGGCACCTCCTCCGCCCAGCCTTGAACGATGACCGTGGGGATGCCCTCCGACTCCCACAGATCGACCACGGAGGGGTTGTCGTCGATGGCGAGGGCGACGTCGTGTGTCTTCCGGATGCTCGCGAGGATCTCCGCCTTCACCTCGAAGTCCGGGCGGTAGTCGCCATCGGCTCGCATGTGCAGCGCCTGATAGCCGCTCTCGAGATGGATGTCGAGCCAACGTCGAGTGGATTCCTCCCACGTCCGCATCCGCGCGGTCACGATGAAGATGTCCGCGACCTTTGACCACGCCGCGACGAGCGACAGCGTCGAGAGGATTGGCGGGCAGAACTCTGCGCCCGCGTGGAAGGCATCGAAGTCCTTCGGGTGGTTCAGAACGTGGTGTCGCACAGTGGAGACATCAACGAGCGTCCCGTCGACGTCCACGATCACGGCCTGGGGCCGTTCGATCAGCATGAGCATGCTCCGTTCAGTGCGATCTCGGTGAAGCAGTTCGGGCAGACGGGGCGAGGCTCGGGCGCAGGCAGCGCGAGCAGCCGGGCCGTGCACTCGACATGCACAAGCTGACCCTCGACGAACTGGACCCTGTCGCCAGGGTGAATACGGGAATCGCAGTCGGCGGCACAGACGCCGTCGTAGCGGGCCGGAAACGGGAAAGGCATGAGGTTCTCCTGTCGGTGGGGCGGGACGCCGCGGGGATGCAGGGCCCCGCCGGGGCTCAAAACGGTGTGTCGTCCCCGACCGAGCCGGGAGTAGACCAGGCATCGGAGCTGGAGGATCCGGGCGTCGCCCAGGGCTCATCCGCGGCCGGGGCACCGCCCTGCTGGCCGCCGGAGAAGTTCCCGCCGCCGCTCGAGGCGGCACGGGTGACCTGGGCGGTCGCGTAGCGGAGCGAGGGGCCGATCTCGTCGACCTCCAGCTCGATCGCGGTGCGGTTGTTGCCGTCGCGGTCCTGGTAGGAGCGCTGACGCAGGCGTCCCGAAGCGATGACCCGCATGCCCTTCGTCAGGGATCCCGCCACGTGCTCGGCGAACTCGCGCCACACGGACGCACGGAGGAACAGCGCTTCGCCGTCCTTCCACTCGTTCGCCTGGCGGTCGAAGGTGCGCGGCGTCGAAGCGA
This sequence comes from Microbacterium sp. 22242, assembly GCF_052045495.1. Classification (NCBI taxonomy): domain Bacteria; kingdom Bacillati; phylum Actinomycetota; class Actinomycetes; order Micrococcales; family Microbacteriaceae; genus Microbacterium; species Microbacterium sp. 22242. The sequence goes on from NZ_JBQEOZ010000001.1 coordinate 166,562, forward strand.
TGGTGAAGTTCGCCACCGGCAGCCCGTTCTGCGTGTACCGCAGCTCGGGGTCGGCGGTGAGGTTCCCCACCACGGTGATCGTCGTTTCACCGGTCATGCTTTCCTGCTTCCTGCCCGTTCGGGCGTTTCTTGGTCGTTGCGTCGGTGAGGATCCGATGCACGTAGGACTTCGAGTAGCCGACTTCCACCGCGATCGCCGCGATCGTCAGGCCGCGCGCCCGCAGAGCGAGGACGCGGTATTCGAGAGCGCGGTAGTGTCGTTCGGCGGCCGTCGGGCCGAGCGTCGGCCGCGAGCCAGTCACGAGACGGTGAGCGGCGAGCTCGATCAGCTTCGCGATCGTGATCCCCTGCGCCTCAGCCATGTCCGCTAGCCGCGCCCACGTGCGCGGATCGAACTTGACCGGGATCATGCAGCCACCCCCGTCGCGTGAATCTCCGCGAGCAGACGTTGTGTCTCCTCGTCGTAGGCTCGGCGGGCAAGCTCATCGGCGGGAACCAGATCCTGCTGTTCGCGGCGCAGCTTCTGCAGCGCCTTCCAGTGACCGCACCGGCGGCCAGCCTGTGCGAAGAACTCATCCGCCCACTCGTCGGCGAGCATCACGCCACCTCCGGTCGGTACTCGCATCGGGTGCAGGTGCCATCCGGCAGCAGCGTGTGCGCACCGTTTGGGCAGAGCGCACCGGGTACGACAGTGAACGGTGTTGCTGTCGGGCGGGCCTTAGCTGCGGCGCGGTGCGCCTCGACCGCGACTCGGGCGTCCGCGCACGCCCGGCAAGGCTTCCCGCTCGGCCCGGTCGGCATGTGCTTCGCGCAGAACGGATCCGGCGCGCGGACGGACGCAGGAGGTGGCGAGTACTTCGGCGCGCTACCTCCGATCACGGCGTCGGCCCCGCGTGCGTCACGGTGTGACGCCTCCCGTGACTTCCGGCGTGACGTCTCGCGTGACTTCCGCTTCCGCTCCGCCGCCGCGGCGCGCTCCGCCTCGACCTGCTCGCGCGTCGGCTGGTACTTCGCCCAGTCGTGGAACTGGAAGCCACCGGGGACGACGTCCCAGAGCCCCGCGTTCGCGAGCTCCACGGCGGCGTCCCGGTCAGCGAGCATGCGCAGCGCCTGAGGGGACACGAGCCCATTCGTGAGCTGGTGGGCGCAGTACGCACCCGCGCGCACCCACAGCGCCACAGCGTCCGCGGACAGCGGCAGCACCTTCGGGTGGGACCAGAAGCCGTCGTCGACCTTGAACCAGACCATCAGCCGACCTGCCCGTCCGAGAGGAGACGAGCCGTGTCGGCGGACAGCTCTTGCCACCATGCGCCGGAAGCGTCGGGGGCGTCGAAGTACTGCACCCAGGACTGCACATCGCACCGCCATGCCGGCCACACCTCCGGGCGGGCCCAGCGCGGCACTGAGAACCCATCGCGGAACGCCTTCGCCGGGTTCTCGGTCTTCCACTGGTGACAGGCGGGGCACAGGCCCTGCAGGTTCGAGACGACCGTGTTGCCCGACTGGCGGTTCTGACGGTGGTCGCGCTGCACGCCATACGCCCCGCATCGGACACAGAGGTTCCGGTCGCGGACCGTCATCGCCTCATACGCGCGGCGCTCATCCGCCGGCGACGGCTGGGGGGACTTCGGGCCGATCATCGGATCTCCTTGATGGCAGGTGCAGTGCTTCGGGTGCCAGGCGGCGTAGCCGTCCACGACGGTCGAGTGACCGAGCGGGGTCCAGCAGCAGCCGCGGCGACATCGTGACGGTGTCTCGTGCGGGTATGACGTCGGGGTGACGCGGAATACGGGCGTCATCCGTGCCACCTGCAGAGGTCCGTGTGGCCGCCTTCGTTGAACGAGGGGATCGAACGCCAGCCATGCTGCTTGCGTGCGCGGGCACGCAGTTCGCCTGCGGACTCACGATCGAGCGCGGGGATCTGCTCGGCGCAGCCGTCCTTGTCGCAGGCGAGGACGTTCACCTTCCGGGCGGTCATGCCGCGGATCCCAGCGCCTCAGCGACGTTGTCGCCGATCCAGTGCGCCACGTTCACCGGCACCGCGTTCCCGGCGCCCTTGGTCGTCTCCGACTTGTTCGCCGCCGAGGTGTCGTAGTCGTTCGGGAATCGCTGCGCGCGGAGGTGCTCGTTCGGGCCGAGCATCCGGAAGCGGACGTCGTCCAGATCGAACGGCAGGTCACCTTCGTACATCGAGCTCGGGCGCTGTCGAGATGGCACCACCAGGGCATGGTTGCCGCCGCTGCCGGTGATCGCGTGCAGCGGTCCTGACGGCGACGTGTTGATGTTCGCGTCGGATCCGCGCTGGGTGTACTGCCGCGACAGGAACGCGTCTGGTGCGGTCGTCAACCAGTGGTGATTGCCCTCTGCGGTGACTGTCGACAGCGGGTTCTCCGTGTCGCGAGCAGTAGACGTGCCGTACATCTCGACCATGTACGGCGGCACGATCAGGTTGTGATGCGCGCCACCCGCGGTGACCGCGCCGAGCGGGACAACCCACGGGTCCGAGTTGCGCCGGTCGGACCCTGTCTGCTCGCCGTACTGGTGCGACAGCACGGTGGCGAACACCAGCCCGTCGCCGATCTTCGTGGAGCGGGTCGGCAGCGGGCCCGACTCGAGCAGGCGGGCCCGGTCGTCGGCGTCGTGATTGATAGCCGTGTAGAACGGCGGCACCGATAGTGCGTCGCCGGTTCCTCCGGCCTGTCTGGTCATGAGTGGCGTGACGCTCGGATCCGTCACCCGGTAGTACGCGTTTGGATCCCCGAATCCCCGATGCTGCGGGTTCGCCGCGTCCCACGTCTGACCTGCGTGCTGCACGACAGCCGGCCGTGCGAACATGCGGATCCCCATCTCGACGCGCCGCATCGTCGCAGCGGCCAGCGGCTTCTTCCGGTCACCGATCCGCCCGCCGAGGTCGGACCAGTCGATGACCGAGGCGGCCGGGAGCACGTACGGTTCGACGACCTGCCTCGCGTGCTGGTTCGCACCGCACACGTACACGTACTGACGGCCGTACTTCCCGACCCGGAAATGCGGGTCCTTCTTCCATGACTGCACGGCCTCGACGACGCCCTGGCACTGGTCACACCACGCCGGCGGCCGCGGCTCGATCCGCGGCATCCGGATACCCTTGCGGTACAGGACGATGTAGATCCGGTCACGCCACTGCCCTGCAGGGTCGTTCGTCGCCGAGTAGACGTGCGCTGCGGACGCGTTGACGATCTGCCACTCGTAGCCGAGGTCCTCCCAGGTCCGCATCCAGGACGGGAAGACGTGCGCGCCAGCGGCGGTGCGCCAGTCGACGACCTCAGAGACGTTCTCGATCAGGATCACGTCGAACGGGCGTGCCTCGGCGGCGCGGATCGGATCCCACATGGTCGACCGGGACCGTTCCCCGGCATCGTTCGGCACGTACTCGTCGAAGAGGTCGAGTTCGCGGGGACGCTTCCTGCCTCCGGCGGGGGAGTGCCAGGTGCACTCCGGCGAGGCCCATAACACGGGGACGCCTTTTGGTAGGCGCCGCATGTCGTAACCGGAGAGGTCGCCCTGCACGTGGTCGGTCTGGCGGTGGTTCGCGGAATGCACGGCGATCGCCTTGTTCCAGTGGTTGAACGCGGTGTGCGGGACGAACCCGGCCTCGTAGAGGCCGGTGCTGCTACCACCGAACCCGGCGAAGAAGTCGAGGAAGGGGATGTCGAGAGACTTACGGGTGGCGAGCATCAGGCGGCGCTCCCTTGGAGGTCGAGGAGGTCGAACAGCGTCGGTGCATTCGCCTCGTTGTCATGGCGGGTGAGGTAGACAACCGAGTCCGCGGTGCTCACCGGGTTGAGTTCGGATCCGAAGCCGCGGCGCCCCTGGCGTACCGCTTCCAGGACCGTCGACCCGAGACCGCTGAACGGGTCACCGACGAGCTCGCCCGGGTTGGAGTACATGCGGATGATGCGGCGGGGGATGTCGAGCGGGAATGGGCAGATGTGCGCCTCGACCTCGCGTCGCCGCTGCTCGGAGTTGAGCGTGTCGATGCGCAGCACGTCGGTCCACACGTCGTCGCGCCACGACCCGGGGACGAGGGATGCGAACGTGCCGGGGAGCGCGTTGGCAGCGGCGAGGCGGTCAGCGAGCGCGACGTGCGCGTCGTAGTCGTAGACGGTGCGCTCAGACTGTGCGGTGAACAGCTTCGACCGGACGCCGACCTCGAGTGCGGCGAGCTCGTCGCCCGTCAGCAGCCGGTTCCCGCCCGTGCGCCACTCGCCGGCGGCGTCGATCTGCCACTGCCCGACCGAGTAGTCCGCCTTCTCCTTCTGGACCGGGACGTCGGCGTAGCCGCGCGAACGGTTCGTCTGCGGCTTGTGGAACAGCAGCACGTACTCGGGGGAGCCGACACCCATCTTCGAGTGGTCCTTCGCCATCTCGGAGTAGGAGAGCCGATAGGTCTGGTTGTTCTCGCGGACCACGTCGGTCGTGACCGTGATCATCCCGAAGTAGTCGAAGCCGTGGCCGGTGTAGTGGGCGATCGCTTCAGCGTGCATCGTGTCGAAGGTGTAGACGCCGGTGCCGGTGACGGATCCGTAGAGGGGGAAGTCCTTGACGTGCACAGCGAGGATCCGGCCGGGCATCAGCGCGTTCCACAGCGACGGCGTCAGGTAGTCCATCTGCCACCAGAACTGGCCGTTGTCGTCGACGTGGCCGAAGTCGGCGTAGTTGGGGGAGTACTCGTACTTCCCGCCGAACGGGATCGACGTGACGATCAGGCCCATCGACTCGCGGGCAACATGGTCGCGCCACTCGATTACCGAGTCGTTGAGGACGATCTGCCATTCCTGGCCGTCCCAGGTCTCGCGCTCGACGCCCATCGCGCGGGCGAGCTCGGCGGACACCGCGGTCGCGCTGAGTCCGAACTCGCGCAGGACGTCGCTCATCATGTCAGTGAGGGCGTCGTCCTCCTGCCACTTCGTGAGCAGGTTGTCGCGGACGTCGGTCTCGGACTCGCCGTACAGCAGATGCACCCGACACGCGTTCTTCTGACCGAACCGGTGGATCCGGTGGATGGCCTGGACGGTTTGCTCGTACTTGTGCGTCACGCCGACGAACACGGCCATCGAGCACTGCTGCAGGTTCAGGCCGCGCCCGAGCATCATCGGCTTTCCGATCAGCGCGTACGTCTCGCCGGCGAGCCACGCGCGCAGCTGCTCCTCGACCTCGTCATCGGACTGTGCGCCGCGGATCGACGAGAACGACACGTTGCGGGCAGCGAGCTCCCGCTCCAAGGCGTCCTGTTCGTCGTTCAGGTCGCACCACAGGATGATCTGGCCGGTCTCGTCGACGTCGCCCCAGTGGTTCGAGACGATGTGCATCGCCCGCGCGATCCGCGCGTCGAGCGTGTGCCTCTTCTCCCGCGCGGACTCGACGGCCGACTTCGCCCCGGCGCGCACGAGGATGCCCTGGCCGTCCTTCTCGACCTGATCCGACAGCAGCTCCACCTCGACCTCCTCCCACAGCACCTCGAGCGGCGGGAGGTCGTAGCCGGCGTCGGAGTAGCCGAGATCCGACGGGCGCTGAATGAAGCACGCCCACGTGTTCAGCCAGAGCATGAACTCGCGCTTCTTGTGCGGGTGGATGTTGAGGTTCCCCGCCTTCGACGAGTCGCGCTTGAAGAACCGGGTGAGCGCCTGTCCGGTATCCATGACGCCAAGGAACCCGGCGTAGTGGATCAGCTCCTTGTGCCGGTTCGGCGCCGGCGTGGCGGTCGCGACGAACCGATACGGGACGTCGGCGAACAGCGGGAGGAACCGCTGGTAGGTCTCAGATCCGAACGAGCGCAGCACGGCGGCCTCGTCGAGCGATGCCGCGACGAAGAGGGACAGGTCGAGCTTCCCGTCGCGCACGGATTCGTAGTTCGTGACGTACACGCCGCACCACTCGGGATCGACCTCGGCCGTCGACCGGACGAACCGGACTTCGAGGTCGAGGAGGTTGCGGGCGTCGGCGATGATGTCGAATCGCACGCCGAGCGGGGCGACGATGAGCCCTCGGCGCACCTCGCGGAACGGCGCGAAGAAGAATCGCTGCAGGGTCGGACCCTGGTCCACGATGAGGCGCAGGATCTCCAGCTGCATGACGGACTTGCCGAGGCCGTAGCGGGCGAAGATCGCGCGGCGGCCGCCCTTGACCGCCCACTTCACGATGTCGGCCTGGTGCGGCTTGTAGTGCGGATGGCCGGGGCGCATGATCGGCGACAGGTCCGCGTCGTTGACGTCGAACCCGAACGAGCGGTCGAACGCGACCTTCTCACGCAGGAACTCGTCGTACGGGCGGCCGTCGTTGCCGGTGTTCAAGGCGAGGAGGGTCACAGGAGCCCCTCCGCTCGGAGCTTCGCCTCGGCGAGCGACACACGCTGGAACGTCGCCGCGTCACCGCCCATATCGGGATGCGCGACGCGTTGCGCCACACGGAGGATGCGTGCGGGGTCGCTCTTGCGGTCGAACGTCTCGACCTTGTAGGCGACGTCAATCAGAAAGCCGATGGCGACCTCGACCGTCGCGAACCCGGCTGGGGCGGCGGTCGCTTCGATCGCGAGGAACCCGCGGTACTGTTCGCCCCGCTTCGTGACTCCGTATCGGTCGACCATGCGAAGCGCCTCGAGGGCGAGGGCGATCGCGCGGAGGTTGTCCTGCCACGTCGTGAACGTGTCGCACGGGTACGACAGGTGCCCGTGTTTCGAGTCGAGCGAGAAGATCACGCCCGGGTGCTCGGCGACGGCGTGCGCGCGGGGCCTCCCGTCGAGACGCCACAGGTCGCCGGCCGGGATCGCGATGAGCAGCTCGGCGGACTCCTGCTGTGCGCGCGTGTCCACGAGGTTCCAGATTTCGCGGTCGAGCAGCCGGAGCGTCTCCCCCAGGCCGGCCTTGAACTTCGAGCGGGTGCGGTTGCGGGTGAGCTCGCCCGGCCATTCGCGGATCGGGGCGACGTTGAGGGTGTCGGGCCAGGTGGTCATGCTGCTTCTCCGAGGTGCTTCCAGGTGCGGCGGCGAACGATGAGGGAGACGTTCGAGGGGGTGACGCCGTACTCAGCGGCGAGGGTGACGAGGGACTCGTGGGCGTGGCGTCGCCGGATCTCCCGGACCTGGGTCGCGGTGAGTCGGGTGGTGCGGGAGCGCTCGCGCTCGGCCATGTCGCGCATGTTGGCGGCATGCGATCCGGCGAGCAGGTGTGCGGGGTTGCAGCACGGCGGGTTGTCGCAGGTGTGGCGGGCTTCGTTCGATCCGAGCGGGCCCTTGACGAGCTCGTACGCGACCCGGGATGCGTTGCGCATCTGCCTGCCGACCCGGAACTTGCCGTACCCGCGGGAGCTGCGTGAGCGCGTCCACGGCCAGCAGTCGTTGGGGCCGCGGCGGTCGACGTGGGACCAGAACCGCTCTGCGGCCTTCGGGGTGAGGGACAGCGGCACCATGGTCATCGCGGGCCGCCCTTACAGAGGGCGCGCAAGGCGGGATCCGACATGACCGTGCCGTTCGAGAGCACGGCGGCCGTGCCGTCGCTGTAGCTGACGGTCCACCAGCCATTCCCTGTGCCGCCTCCGTGCCCGTGGTTCGGGGTGCGCTCGCAGCGCAGGGCGGTGCGAGGTGCGGCGGACGCGGCCGCAAGCGGTACGGCGGTCACCGCGGCGATCACGGGGAGCGACCAGGCGGCGCTCTTGATGATGGTGCGGCGGGCGAGGGGAGCGCTCATGCGTCGAACCCGCCTTCCAGCAGGCGCACGAACGTCTCGGCGTCCATGGTCACGTACTGCGCGGCGGGGTCGGACGTGCCACGCTTCTTGTGCATGACGACACCGATCGCAGCATCGTCGTTCTCGCGTTCGGTCTCGGCCTCGCGCAGCCAGCCGGGGAGGTCGACCTTGGCGACGTTCTTGCACTCGATGACCACGCGGCCGCCGCGGATGGTGCGGACACCGGCGATGTCGCCGCGGTCCTTCGACCCGGTCTTCACGCGGCGGTCGATCCGGTCATCGGCGAGGCGCTCAGCGAGCCAGTCGGCCTGTGCGCGCTCGAACCCCGAACCAGCCTTCTTCGCGGACGTGCGGTTGCGGCGGGGCTTGGCGGGCGTCGGGATCTTGAACGGGGCGGTCTGAACAGATTCCGGGGTCGGATCAGAGATGATGGGTGTGCTCACGCTGAGACTCCTGCTACGGAAGGCGATGTGTGGGTGGAGGGGCACCAGCCGACTGCTACTCGGCTGGTGCCCCGTCTTGCGGGGCGCTGCACCTGCTACGTGCAGCGACCTGATCAGGCGGCGGGGCGGCCCATGAAGATCGGCACGGCGCCGATCCCGTCATGGATTCGCGTCTCGGCGCCGTCCTTCTTGTCGGTGCGGCCGTCGCGGATCTCGGTGACGATGTCGGCGAACGCCGCCTCGAGGGTCAGCTCGGGGCGCTCCAGCTTGAAGCCGAGGGCGACCGCTCCACCGCGGAGGCGGTAGCGGAACGACGCCCAGATCGAGTAGATCGGGCCGCCGACGTACGGGCGGAGGGCGATCTGGATCCGTGCGGGGATTTCGATGTTGCCCTTCTGCCCGGCCTTCGCCTTGGTGTCCTCGATGTACGAGAGGTTCACGTCGCCGGACTGCTCGCGGATCGCGGACTCGAAGTTGACGTTCGTGTGCGCCTGGAAGGTGCGGGCGATGTCGATCATCCGAGCGGGCTCGGGGTCGATGACGTCGTTCCACTGGTCGTCGATGAAGTCGGCGAACTCGTCCTGGGGGAACAGTTTCCCGTCGGCGGCCTTCCACGCGATCCATTGCTTGGAGTGCTCCAGGTCGAGGCTGATGCGGTGCTTCTGCCAGCCCGGATCCCGCTCGGCTCCCTCGTGCGAGTCGAGAACCGCGACCACCTTGGAGGTGTTCGTGTGTGCGTAGACCTCGCTGCCGGGCCCGCCGTGCCGGTTCACGTACTCGACGAACGACTTCGCGTCGGTGACCGAGCGCTTGGCCTCCTTGTGGCGAGGGTGCTCGGCGTAGGCGTCGGTGTCCACAACGCGCAACTCGCCCTCGGCGCCGCGGACGAGGTATACCTCGCCGACAGCGATGCTGACGCGCTGGTTCTCCGCAGCTTGGTCGGCGAGCTCGGCGACGACGGCCGCCTCGGTCTTGGTGTCCTCGATGGTGGTCATGCCCCGGGGGCCTCCTTGATCTCGCCGGTGCGGGGATTCACATGCGCGCCGGCGTCGCGGATGTCTTCGTCGGTGAACAGCGGCATCGCGGAGGGATCCGTGCGCGACAGGTCGCCGTCCTTCGTGATGAACGCGAGGGACCCGATGCGGTTCTTCTCGGGGATCTTCGTCGTGAGCTTGTCGGTCACGACGACCGCATCGACACCGCCGTCGGCCGGCTTCACGTCGAGCCGGAGCACGAGCGATCCGACCTTGCCTGTCTCCTGGACCGCCGCGGTCACCTTCCTCAGCGCCTCGGCGGCCTCGACGTCGGTTCCGGGGCGGACCCGGGCGAGCATCATCGCGAGGCTCGGCGGGGCTTCCTTCTCTTCCACCATGGGATGTCCTTTCTGTGGGTGGTTCATGCCGCGATGCGGATCGCGTGGTGTTGGGCTTCGCCCCACGTCGGAAACCAGCCGATGGTGCCGGCACCGATGACCATCCATGGGCGCTCGAACTGCAGCCACCAGGGAAGTCGGACGACGGCGGGCTTCATCGGTCAGCCCTCCCCGTGGTCGGCGTAAAGCTGCCGCTCGGCCCGCTCGGTGGCGACCTCGGATCGCAGAGCGTCAGAGACGGCCGCGCACCAGCGCAGGCGCGCCTTCTTCGCCTCGATCGTGGACTCCGCTGCACGGAACTCCCGGTGCAGCTGGTGGGCTTCGCTGTCGGCGTCCGCGCGGCGTTCCGCGGCCGCCTGCGACAGCTTCGGGTCGTCAGCCTTCGCGGTCTCCATGACAACCGCGCGGCGATACTCGAGGTCTGCCTTCCGCTGCCCGTAAGCGTGCACAGCGGTGTCGAACTCCTTGATCTCGGTGTCCCACCGGATGAGGTGCTGATTCAGGCGGGCTTGGGTCGGGAGCGACATCAGGACAACGCCGCCTTCATCTGGTCCTTGATCGCGATCACGCGCGGGTCTTTGGTGACTCCGGCTTTCCCCGCGGTCTCCCATGCACCCTGCAGCTGCGTGATCGTTGAGGCTGACTCGAGCGCCGCGATGTGATCCGCGATGACCCTGTCATCAGGCGCGGGCGGCGGGGTCTTCTCCTGCCGGTTCCGCACCTCCTCCGAGGAGGCGATGCCTTTCCGGGTATCGACCGCGAGCGCTGCCACCATGGCGCGCCCCCAGGCCGCAGTCTCAGCGTTCTGCAACTCGGAGTCGCGGGTGAACTGGGTGGGGCCGGGGACAGGTTCCCAGGCGGTACCGTGTGCGGGCGCAGGATCATCAGCAGACCGCCATGCTTCCGCGGTGTACACAACCCACGACTTGTTAGCGAAGTCGATGAACTGGATGTCCTTCTGCCGCAGTCTTCCGTCCGGGTACTTCTCGCGGAACTCCACGATCCGGGTCGCCACGTCGATGTAGTCGAGCGGCCCCTTGAAGTTGTTAGCCACGCTTGGCCTCCCATACGTTTTCCGCAACGCCGATCAGGGTCGCGATCATGGTTTCGTCACGCTCGATCCAGAGCGTCTTCGGTTCGATCCACGGCAGGTAGAAGCTGCCGTCATCGGCGGTCGCGCGGAGGTGCCACAGCAACAGGCACTTCTCGGCGCCGGTGACGAACAACTGCCACTGGATCTGGCGCATGTACTTGAGTGGCGGGCGGCCCCAGTCCTTACTGGTCGTCTTCGCCTCGGCGATTGTCGAGTGGTCGAGGGAGAGGCCGTCCGGTGTCGCCAACCACCGGGGGTCACCTTCGGATGCGATCAGCCACCCGGACGGGAGGATCCCGTTCGTCTGGTGGGCGTGGTTGAGCATGTCGGGTTCGGCCCAGTTGCCGAACGCGGTGTACTCGTTTCCTTCGAACTGCGGGTCTGACCAGGACGCGACGAGGTTGCGGAAGCCGGCGTCTGTTGCGGCGTCACGAACCTCGGTCGCGGTGACACCGTTCTTTCGCGCTGCTAACCACTTGTCGCGTTCGGTGTCACGGGCGATGAATCGTTCCGCGGCGATCACGATGCCCTCTGCTGGTTGCCGGACTTCAATGTGAGGTACGCGAGGGCATCCGCGCCGTTCGTGAAGACAGCGACCACGCGGTCCCCGTCCCAGACCCGCCACCCGATGTCGGTGCCGAGAGTGATCTTCCACCGATCGTTCACGCCTCGACCGCCTCGTACTTGCGCAGCAGATCCGCGACGCGGATGGACGCGGTCTTGCCCTTGCGGTGAGGGTGCGCGTCGTTGCGGATGACCTTGTAGGCGACGGGGCTGGACAGGGTCGGACGGCCGATGATCTCGATGATGCGGACCTCGGGCTGCCCGTCCGCGCCGAACCGCTCCTGCTTCCACTGGGTGCCGACGACGAGCTTGGGGGTGTTGTCGATGCTGTTCATGGTTTCTCCGTTGAGGTCTGGGTGAGCGTCAGTCGCGCTCGTCGTCGTGGTCGTTGGGGAGGTCGTGCTCGCTGCCGCAGAGCGGACAGTGGACGAACGCGATCGAGTGGGTCACGCGGACGACCAGTGCGACACCGAACCGTCCGCAATCGCCGCAGTCGAGATCCGTTGTCATGTCCGTGCCCTGGCACTGATCACATGCCGCGGCGTGATCGAGGTCATACACAGCCGGGAGGGCCTCGGGCCAGGCAGTGTTCCCAGGCATGCCGGCCATCAGGCGGCCATCCCGAGCATCGCTTCGACCTGTGCGCGCTCAGCGGGATCCGGGATCCGCTTCGCGATCATGCGGCGGGCGCGCGCCTTGTCGGCCTCGCTCAGCGGCGAATAGATCGTGGTGACGGCCTGCGCCGATTCGGGGGTCATCGCGTCGGCCATCAGATGTCCTTGCCCGGGATGACGAACACGAGCACGAACGCGACCAGCAGCCCGCCAACGACCGCGTCTGCGGTGTTGAGCGTGGGATCGGCGGCGGCGATGCCGCACGGGATCGCGGTGATGAGAATCGCGGCGATCGCCATGAACCGCCACGGCGCGAACGGCAGCCGCGGGAGTTGGTGCGGGCGGCGCTCCGGGACGATCGCGGGCAGCGGCGCGGTGTCCGCGACATGCTGCACGGCGTCCACGGGCGCGTACGGCTGGAACGGGGACTTCTGATCCGACAGGTCCGCATCCTGCGGATCCGGTATGATCTCCTTGAGCATCTGATCTGCTCCCTTTCTCGAACCGCTCCTGTTCCAGCAGGGGCGGTTCCTCGTTGTGGTGGCTCAGGCTGCGGCGAGTTCGGAGGTCATCCACTCGTCAAGCTCGTCGAGCAGGAACTTGTTACGGGCTCCCTGCTTGTGGACCTTCGGCCCAGTGCCCTTCGACAGGCGGTTGTAGAGCGACTGCGTCGGCATCCCGCAGTAGTCCGCCGCCTGCTTCGTAGTGAGGAACGGGCCCACGAGGGGCCTCGAAGTCGCGACCTCGGCGTCAGTCACGTCGGCGACCATCACGCCGCCGCCTTGTGCGGAACGGTCGCCGACACTAGGTCGTGATCTACGACGCTGAACACGTCCTCGAACTTCACGGGGAACGTCAGGAGGACGGACGAGATGAACTTCGGGCCTGGCGCAGACTCACCGTTGAGAACGCGCGAGACGGTTCCCTTGTCGAGGCTGAGCGCATCAGCCAGCGACTTCACTGTGTCGAGCCCCTGGGCGTGGCGGGCTGCGCTGAATGCCTCGACGTCGATGCAGAGAGTGGCCATATGACACCCTTTCGTGCAGTTGTGCAACCAGCGATTGCTGACCTGCAACTGACGGTAACACCATTGAGGACCGTTGTGCAACTACGAGTGTGATTGCCGCAACCACTTGCGCAGTTGCTGTTGCACAACTACGCTCTCTCGCATGGGAGAGACACGCTGGTGGATATACGTCCAGACCGTCGCGGGCAAGGTCCAGGCGATCGAGGTGGCCAACAAGGTCGGGATCGACAAGTCGAACGTCACCCGCTGGAAGCAAGGGAACCGCCCCGCCGTCGAATTCGTGCTCAAGTTCGCCCGCAGCTACGACCGACCGGTGGTCGAGGCGCTCGCAGAAGCTGAGTACATCACCGACGCGGAGGCGCGTATTCGAGAGGTCAAGATCAACGTTCAGGACCTGAGTGATGTAGCACTCGCCCGGGAACTGCTCAGCCGGGCAGAGGCGCGTGCAGCAGCCGCGCAGAACGTGATCCACGGCCGGTTTGGTCGCAATGTCGGCGCCGACCAGCAGGATGACGTGGACGACGCCGTCGCACGCGTGACGGACCCCGAACCGACGGACGAGCAATGACACCCATCGACAGCTACCTCGCTGACCTGGTCGACCAGGCCGGAGTCACCATCGAGTACAAGCGCCTACGCGACGGTCGCGACGGAGAGTCATACGTCGACCGGAAGCTCACCCGCCTGCGTCCAGGCATGAACGCCCGACTCCACCGGTGCGTTCTCGCGCACGAACTCGGCCATCACGCCTTCGGGCACCACTCGACCCGGTTCGGGCCCGTGCACGCGAAGCAGGAGCGCGCCGCCGAGGAATGGGGCGCACTGCGCCTCATCTCCCTGGACGACTACCGCCATGTCGAGGAGATCCACGACGGCCACGCCGGCGCGATGGCGCTCGAGCTCGGCGTCATGCGATCAACGCTCGCAGCCTTCCAGGGGTTGCTCTTGCGCACAGATCAGCACGTGTACCTCGATCCACGACTCGGCACTCGCCAGTGGGCTCGTCGAACCCACGTCGCCTGAATCAGCAACCGATCACCTTGGGGAATCCATGAAGAAACTCGTCGTTCCAGCTCTGCTTGCGGTTCTCGCGCTGTCTGGTTGCGCGTCTCCGACGGCCGAGCCGAAATCCAGTCCGACACCATCCTGGACTCCGGATCCGAACTCGGCCGCCTGTGTGAACTTCGCCGCGCTCACCATGTCTATCCCCTCGAAGGTGAACAACAGCACTGGTCCCGCGAAGGATATGTGGGAAGCCGTCCGAGTCTCATTCGATGAGGTCGCTCTCACGGCACAAGGAACCGTGAAAGACCGGATGCTCGCCATGGTCGATCACTGGCCTGATCTGCTGCCGATCATGACCGGACAATACGACGACATCAACGGCAAGATCACTGCAGTTCAGCGCGCATGTCAGGCCGAGGGCGTCACGGCCACGTTCGGCACGCTCACGAGTAAGTAGGCCCGAAGTCAGAAACGGGGGTGTGACGTGGTAGCAGCCGTCGCGTTCAGCACAGTGAAGTTGTCCACAGGGGGGTGGGCGTCGCGCACGCGCGCCCCCTTCTCGATAGAGAAGGGGTTAACGGGTCGGGTCGGGTCGGGGAAGCCGAACCGCCGCCATGACTCACACGGGGAGTCACGGCGTGACGCACGCCGCGGCACCCTCGAAATCCCCGGAACCTCGCGGATCTGGTTCGCGCTCAGGGAAAGCGGAGTTATCCACAGGCCCCGCGCCGTTACGACGAAATCGGGACTGACTGAGGACCCCTCGCGTGACCTTGTTGTGACTCCCGCCGTACGTCACACCGTGACCGATCATGGCTAGGCCGCCGCTCGAGCTCGAGACGTGGGGCAAGATCCGACGCACCACGATCGACGGACAGGACGTCGCCGTGTGCCGCTATCGAGACAGCGACGGTGTGACTCGCATAATGCAGCGACGCGGCCGGACGCCGGCCGAGGCCGAGCGGAACCTCGTCAAGGCGCTGAAGAAGCGGCTCGCGCCGTCCGGCGAAGATCTAACATCGAACAGCACCGTGCGCGCAGCAGCCGCGAAGTGGTTCACCGAGCCGGAGCGAGACGATCTTGCGATCGCCACCCGCAACCGCTACCGGCAGATCCTGGAAACCATCATCGGCAAGGGCTTCGGTGACGTCCGATTGGCTGAGGTCACCGTTCCCCGCGTGGATCGATTCCTCAAGCGTGTCACGCAGGAGAACGGCGCCGGCTCGGCAAAGACGACGCGCACACTCCTGCAGCACGTCTTCGCTCTGGCGGTGCGACACGGTGCCATGCGCGCGAACCCAGTGCGTGACGCTGGCCGGATCATGCAGGCGAGAAAGGCCGTCACTGCTCCCTCCGTCGCTGACGTGCGGGCGATGCGGTGGATCATGTGGGCGTACGACGTCACGCCCGACAAGCGAGGTGCAACTCGGAGCGCCGAGCTCGGCGACCTCTTCGACGTCTTCATCGGTACCGGTGCGCGAACCGCCGAGGTGCTCGCTCTGAGGTGGGCTGACGTTGACCTCGAGAGCACGCCGGCGACCGTCAGCATCCGAGGGACGGTCGTCATCGGCGATGACGGGAAGGTGATGGTTCAGCCCCACCCGAAGTCGGACTCCTCGCGCCGCACACTACTGCTCCCCGGGTTCGCCACCGATGTGCTCACGCGCCGACGAATCGACTCCTACTGCGAGTGGGTCTTTCCGTCTGCCACGGGGACCCTTCGTTGGCCGCACAACCTCGGAAGGAACTGGCGGGAAGCGCTCGCGGGCACCCCTTACGCGGGCCTATCGCCGCGATCGCTACGGAAGGCGGTTGCAACGTTGCTTCGCGACGTCATGGGGGTCGAAGCGGCGCAGGGGCAGCTCGGCCACGCGTCGCCAGCCGTGACGCGGAAGCACTACATCCAGCCGCTGCACGTCGGCCCGGACGCGACCTCGGCGCTCGGCGCGTGGATCCAAAGCGATGAGTAAGCGATGGATTCGCCAAGAAAGTCGAATGTGCCCGCCTGGTCAGGTGCGGGAAAAGAGCCGATCAGGGGGGATTACTTGGAGTGCCCCCGCCGGGATTTGAACCCGGACTGAAGCGATTTTAAGTCGCCTGCCTCTGCCGTTGGGCTACGGGGGCCGTTCCTCGAGCCTAGCGAGCGCGGGCCCGCGAGCGACGTTGACTCGGAGCCAATAGGGTGGGGGAGTGCTCGAGCTCATCGCCGATCAGGGCCACGCGAACGCGTCCGTCCGATCCGCTGCGCACGCCTGGGAGGACCCGGCCCGGTGGTGGCCGCGGTTGACCGGGGCCACGGCGCACCTGCCGGCGCCCGTCGCGGTCATCGATCTCGCAGCGCTGCGCTACAACACGATGGACATGGTGGTGCGCGCCGGCGGGCTGCCGATCCGCATCGCCACGAAGTCGGTGCGCGTGCGCGAGGTCATCGACGCCGCCCTGCGGGTGCCCGGCTATCGCGGGCTGCTCGCGTTCACCCTCGCGGAGGCGCTCTGGCTCGCCGAGGACCACGACGACATCGTGCTGGCCTACCCGACCGCCGACCGGTCGAGCCTCGAGCGGCTGCTCGCCGATGAGCAGGCTGCCGCGCGGATCACCCTCATGGTCGACGACGACTCCCAGCTCGACCTCATCGACAACGTCGCCGGACCGGCGCGGCGGCCGCGCGTGCGCATCGCGATCGACGCCGACGCGTCCTGGCGCGCCCCCGCGCTCGGCCACATCGGCGTCTTCCGCTCGCCGCTGCACACGCCGGACGAGGTCGCCCGGTTCGCCCGTCGCGCGGCCGAGCGCGACGGGTTCCGCCTGGTCGGGCTGCAGATGTACGAGGCGCAGATCGCGGGGCAGGGCGACGACACCGGCAGCGGCGACACGCTGATCAGGGCCGTGCAGGCGCGCTCGCGCCAGGAACTGCGCGACCGGCGAGCCCGCATCGTCGAGGCCGTGCGGGCTCTCGTGCCGCTCGAGTTCGTCACCGGCGGCGGCACCGGATCCCTCGAGTACACCGGATCCGATCCCGTGCTCACCGAGATCACGGCGGGCAGCGGACTGCTCGCCGGGCACCTGTTCGACGGCTACCGCGCGTTCGATCCCGCGCCCGCCAGCGCCTTCGCGTTCGACGTCGTGCGCCGCCCGGCGCCCGACATCGCCACGATCCTCGGTGGCGGGTGGATCGCGTCCGGTCCGCCCGTCGCCTCCCGTCAGCCGAAGCCGGTGTGGCCGCAGGGTCTGCGGACCGCGCCGCGGGAAGCGGCGGGCGAGGTGCAGACGCCGCTGCGCGGGGAGGGGGCCCGCACGCTGCGGATCGGCGATCGGGTGTGGCTGCGCCACGCGAAGAGCGGCGAACCGGCGGAGCGGACCTCGAGTTACCACCTCGTCGACGGCGACCGCGTCGCCGGCGAGCTGCCCACGTATCGCGGTGAGGGAAAGGCGTTCCTGTGACACGAAGGGGTCTGCTGTGACGCAACTCGGGGGAACCTGGCAGAACTGGGGCCGGTCGGCCTCGATCCGTCCGCTCAGGGTCGAGCGCCCCCGCAGCCCCGAGGGCGTGCAGCGGGCGGTGCTCGCAGCCCGCGCGCAGAAGCTGCGGATCAAGGCGGTCGGCGCGGGGCACAGCTTCACCGGCGTGGCCGCGGCCCCGGACGTGCTGCTCGAGCTCGACGACCTGCAGGGACTCGTCTCGGTCGACGAGCCGCGGGCGCGCGTCACCCTGCTGGCCGGCACACGACTGCACCGGCTGCCCGCGCTGCTCGCCCCGCACGGGCTCGCCATGGAGAACCTCGGCGACATCGACCGGCAGTCGATCTCCGGAGCGGTCTCGACGGGGACCCACGGCACCGGCGCAGCCTTCCGCGGCCTTGCCGCCCAGGTGGTCGGCGTCACCCTGATCACTGCCGAGGGGGAGTTCCTTCGCGTGGACGAGGCGCAGAACGCCGAGCTGCTGCCCGCCGTCGCGCTCGGCCTCGGCGCCCTCGGGATCCTCGTCGAGGTGACTCTGCAATGCGTCCCGGCGTTCGTCGTGCACGCGGTCGACGCACCGGCGCCACTGGACGAGGTCCTCGAGACCGTGCACGAGCGCGTCGCCGCGGCCGACCACTTCGAGTTCTACTGGTTCCCGCACACCGACGTCGCCCTCACCAAGACCACCGAGCGGCTGCCGGAGTCGGCGGTGCGCCACCCGCTGCCCCGGGTCGGCCGGTGGATCGACGAGACCCTGCTCTCCAACGGCGTGTACCGGGTGGTGTGCGCGGCGGGCGGGCTCGCCCCGGCGATCACGCCGCCGTTCAGCAGGCTTGCCGTGAAGCTCACCGGCGACCGGGAGTACACCGACCTCTCGCATCGCGTGCTCACGCAGAGCCGCACCGTGCGGTTCCGCGAGATGGGGTACGCGCTGCCGCAGGATCAGGTGGTCCCCGCGTTCCGCGAGGTGATGGCGCTGATCTCCCAGCGCGGCTGGCGGATCGAGTTCCCGATCGAGGTGCGCTTCGCCGCCGCCGACGACCGGTGGCTGTCGACCGCGCACGAGCGGGACTCCGCCTACATCGCCGTGCACCGCTACTGGCGACGCGACCCCCGCGAGTACTTCGAGGCCGTGGAGACGATCATGCTCGCGCACGGCGGGCGCCCGCACTGGGGAAAGCTGCACACCCTCGACGCCGCACAGCTGCGCAAGCGCTATCCGCGGTTCGACGACTTCGTGACGCTGCGGGATCGGATGGATCCCGAGCGCCGGTTCAGCAACCGCCACCTGGAGCGGGTCCTCGGCGGCTGACCGTTCCCTGGCAGCCCGGCGTTCGCGGAGGATGCGGGGATAGGATGGCCCCAAACCGCGTCTGCAAGGGGGTCTTCGTCCGTGGATGTTCTCGTTCCTGTGCTCGTCGTCGTCGGGGTGATCGTCGTTCTGATCGCCGCCGTCGGCATCTATCTCTGGGCCACCTACAACTCGCTCGTGCAGCTGGGGGTCCGCGTCGATGAGGCCTGGAGCGACATCACCGTTCAGCTCAAGCGCCGGGCGGATCTCATCCCGAACCTGATCGACACCGTGAAGGGCTATGCGGCGCACGAGAAGGCGGTCTTCGAGAACGTCACCCGCGCGCGCGCCGAGACGCTCGCTGCGTCCAGCCCCGGCGAGGCCGGAGCCGCGGAGGGCCACCTGCAGCAGGCGCTGAAGAGCCTGTTCGCGGTCGCGGAGGCCTACCCGCAGCTGCAGGCCAGCCAGAACTTCCTGCAGCTGCAGTCCGCCCTGGTCGACACCGAGGACAAGGTGCAGGCCTCACGCCGCTTCTACAACGGGGGAGTGCGCGAGCTGAACACCAAGATCAAGGTGTTCCCGAACAACCTGTTCGCCCGCAACCTCGGCTTCACCGAGCGGGAGTTCTTCGAGGTCGTCGACGGCGCCGCGATCGCCGAGCCTCCGCGCGTCCAGTTCTGACCCTGTCCGAGCCGATCGAAGCGGCCGCCGTCCCGAGCCGTCGGGTGGCGGCCGTTTCGCTTTCCCGGCTCAGGCCGGGAGCGGCACCAGCTCCGTCCGTCCCACGTCGTGGCGCAGCACCCGCTCCGGATGCGACATGAGCACGTCCGCGAGATCGCCGGCGGCGTCGCCCCACGCCGAGACGGACACCTGCTCCAGCCCCTGCCACGCCGCCGCGGTGCGCAGCTCCGCGGCGATCCGCTCGACGTCGTCCGCGGGCCGGGCCTGCGGCTCCCACCACGCCGACTGCACGAGCAGCGTGCGGGCTGCGCGATCCGCCTTGAGGTCGATCCGCGCCGAGATCCGGTCGCCGACGAGGACCAGCAGCGAGTAGTAGCCGTAGCGGCGCCGCGGTGACGGCGTGTAGATCTCGATGCGGTAGTCGAGCGCGAAGGCGCGCAGCGCCCGATCCCGGAACCAGACCACCGGGTCGAACGGGGTGAGGATCGCGGCCGTGTCGATCCGGCGGGGGAGAACCGCGTCGACGTGCCGCCACGCGGGGATCGGCCGCCCGCCGCGCTCCCAGCCGCGCACCCGCACCGGGGCGAGCTCGCCGGCCTCGACCAGGTCGTCGATCGCGGCCAGGACCGCACCGCGATCCTTGATCCGGTAATAGTCGGCGAGGTCGGCGGCGGTCGCGACGCCGTGCGAGCGCGCGGCGCGGCGGACCAGCTCGCGGATCGCCTCGGTACGGGGACGATCCCGGCCGAGGAGGCCGGCGGGCACGACGTCCGCGGCGAGCGCGTACCGGCGCTCGAAGCCGTCCCGCCCGGCGATCGCGACCTCGCCGATCCGCCACAGGTACTCCAGGGCGTGCTTCACCTCGTCCCACTCCCACCAGCCGCCGCGGCCGCCCGGCGCGTCCCCGCGGATCTCGGCGGGACGCGACGGTCCGCGATCCCGCAGCTCGGCGCGGATCCAGTCGAGCGTGCGGGCCGAGGAGCTCTGCCCCCAGAACTCGCCGCGCTTGCGGAGGAACGCGTCCCGGCGGAAGCCCCACAGCGGCCAGTCCTCGACCGGCAGGAAGGTGGCCTCGTGCGCGATGTACTCGGTGTAGCGCCCCGGTCGCGACGGTGACGGACGGGAGAGCACCGCGCGATCCAGTAGGCCCGGATCGTAGGCGCCGAGCCGGGAGAACAGCGGCAGGTAGTGCGAGCGCGCGAACACGTTCACCGAGTCGATCTGCAGCACGCCCATGCGCGCCATCGCGGTGTGCAGGTGCCGTGCCGCCGGGGCGCCGGGTCGCCGCCGGGAGAACCCCTGCGCGGCGAGGGCCATCCGGCGGGCCTCGGCGGCGCTCATCGTCTCGGTGGCGGTGCGGGTCTCGATCACGTCGGCCAGCGTAGCCGCGGCCACCGACGTCGAGACGGGCGCCCCGCTCCGCGCCCGTAGACTGGGCCGATGAGTGATGAGAGTCTTCGCCTCCGCGATCTCATCAGGCGGCGCTCGGTGACGGGGCGCGTGGATGTCACGGACGAGGTCGAGCGATCCCTGCCGACCGGACTCCGCATCGCGACCGCGTACTCGTGGCGGCTGCTGGTGATCGCGGCCGCCGTCGGCGTGCTGGTCTGGCTGGTGATCCTGTTCAAGATCCTGGTCGTGCCGCTGCTGATCGCGATCCTGGTCACGGCGCTGCTGTGGCCGGCCTTCAGCGCGATGCTGCGGGCGCGCTTCCCGCGCTGGCTCGCGATCGTGATCTCCCTCGTCGGCACCATCGCGATCGTGGGCGGGCTGCTGTGGCTCGCGATCTGGCAGATCACGCAGCAGTGGCACGATGTGCAGAGCAGGACCGTGGCCGCCACGGGGCAGCTTCAGCGCTTCCTCATCGAGGGCCCGCTGCACCTCACCGAGAAGCAGCTCAGCGACTTCCTGCAGCAGGGGATGACCTTCCTCTCCGAGCAGGGCGAGCTGCTGAAGTCCGGGGCGATCGCGGTCGGCTCGACCTTCGGGCACGTGGCCACCGGAGCGCTGCTCACCGTGTTCATCCTGCTCTGCCTGCTCGCCGACGGCGGCGGGATCTGGCGCTGGACGCTCAAGCTGTTCCCGCGGTCCTCGCGTCTCGCCGTCGACGCGGCCGCCCGCAACGGCTGGGCGACCGTGATCAACTATGCGCGCACGCAGATGCTGGTCGCGTTCATCGACGCCGTCGGCATCGGCCTCGGCGCGTTCATGCTGGGCGTCCCGCTCGCCGTGCCCGTCGCGGTGCTGGTGTTCCTCGGATCCTTCATCCCGATCGTCGGCGCGGTCGTCACCGGCACCCTCGCGGTCTTCCTCGCCCTCGTCTACAACGGGCCGTGGATCGCCCTGTGGATGCTCGTCGTGGTGCTCGCGGTGCAGCAGATCGAGGGGCACATCCTGCAGCCGATCCTGATGGGATCCGCGGTCAAGGTGCATCCGCTCGCCGTGGTCCTCGTCGTGGCCGGGGGCGCGCTGATCGCGGGGATCCCCGGGGCCCTGTTCGCCGTGCCGTTCGCGGCCTTCGTGAACGTCGCGGCCGTGACCGTGAACTCCGGTGCCTGGCGCACCGGCGCCGACCCTGACGGCGATTACATCTGGCAGACCGTGCCGCGGGTGCGGAGAAGGAGCACGCGATGACGAACGAGACGATCCCGACCCTCGCCGAGATCCAGCAGGCCGCGGACGGCCTGGACGGCGTGATCGTGCGAACGCCCACGCTGCCGTCGATCGCGCTCGGCAAGGTGCTGGGGTCGCCCGTGCTGCTGAAGATGGAGAACCTGCAGCGCACCGGCTCGTTCAAGATCCGCGGCGCGGTGCACCGGCTGTCCAAGCTCACCCCGGACGAGCGCGGCCGTGGCGTGGTCGCCGCCTCGGCGGGCAACCACGCGCAGGGCGTCGCGCTGGCCGCGCAGGCGCTCGGGATCAAGGCGACGATCTTCATGCCCATGGGCGTCCCGGTGCCGAAGCTGCTGGCGACCCGCGGGTACGGCGCCGATGTCGTCCTCGAGGGGGAGACCGTGGCGACCTCGCTCCGGCTGGCCGCCGAGTTCGCCGAGCGCACGGGCGCCGTGCTCATCCCGCCGTTCGACCACCGCGATGTCGTGACCGGCCAGGCGACGCTCGGACTGGAGCTGATCGACGACGTGCCCGACGTCGACACGGTGGTGCTCGGGATCGGCGGCGGAGGCCTCATCGCCGGCGTCGCGGCAGCCGTCAAGGCCCGCGCCGCCGAGCAGGGCCGCACGGTGCGGGTGATCGGCGTGCAGGCGGAGAACGCGGCCGCGATGGGCCCCTCGCTCGCGGCGGGCCACCCGGTGGAGATCACGACCCAGCCCACGATCGCCGACGGCATCCTCGTGGCCCGCCCCGGAAACGTGCCGTTCGGCATGATCCAGGAGCTCGTCGACGAGGTCGTCACCGTCAGCGACGACGACATCGCCCGCGCCCTGCTGCTGCTGCTCGAGCAGTCCAAGGTCGTCGTGGAGCCGGCCGGCGCGGTCGGCGTCGCCGCGATCCTCTCCGGCAAGGTGCACAACAGCGGTACCACGCTCGCCGTCCTGTCCGGCGGCAACATCGACCCGCTGCTGCTGCAGCGCGTGGTCTCGCACGGCCTCGCCGCGTCCGGCCGCTACCTGACGCTGCGCATCCCGCTCCCGGACCGCCCTGGCCAGCTCGCCCAGGTCTCCGAGCTCATCGCGCACGCCGGCGCCAACGTGATCGAGGCCATGCACACGCGGCACGGCCACGGCCTGCAGATCAACGACGTGATCCTGGAGCTGAGCGTGGAGACCCGCGGCCCGGAGCACTCCGAGCTGACCCTGGACACCCTGCGCGCCGCCGGCTTCGAGCCCGTGGTGGTGCAGGACTAGAACCCGCGTAGACGACGAACCCGCCGTGCCCTCGATGGCACGGCGGGTTCGTCGTCTGTCGCGGGGTCAGCCCGAGAAGGTCTCGACCTTGAGGATCTCGACCTCGATCGAGCGGCCGTTCGGAGCCTCGTACGAGGTCTTGTCGCCGACCTTGAGTCCCTGGATCGCGGATCCGAGCGGGCTCGCCTCGCTGTACACGTCGAGGTCGGTGCCGCCGGCGATCTCGCGGCTGCCGAGGAGGAAGACCTCCTCGCCGCCCGCGACGGTCGCGGTCACCACGGTGCCCGGCTCGACGATGCCGCGGCTGGCCGGGGCCTCGCCCACCTTGGCGGTCTTCAGCAGCGACTCCAGCGTGCGGATGCGCGCCTCCATCTTGCCCTGCTCGTCTTTGGCGGCGTGATAGCCGCCGTTCTCCTTGAGGTCGCCCTCTTCACGTGCGGCCTCGATGCGCTTGGCGATCTCATCGCGACCGACCGTGGAGAGCTGCTCCAGCTCCGCGACAAGACGGTCGTACGCCTCCTGCGTGAGGAAGGGGACCTGAGCGTCGTTCGACACGGCGAAACTCCTTGCGAATCGGATCCGGGCGGACTGCCCCGGATATGCCAAGACGCCCCGGCACGTGCCGGGGCGTCGCTCAACACGACGAGCCTAGGACACCCAGCAGGAGTTCACCAAACCGGTCGTCGCCTCGCCGACCACCGGAATGCGCTCGGTGAACGCCCTCGCGCGCTGGCTCGAGGCAGGGTACGCGATGACCTTCCAGCCCACGATCCCGAACTCCTCGTCCTGCGCCTCGAGGATGCAGTGCACCGGTCGGTCGGTCGGCGCGGAGATCTGGAACGACACCGTCACGGTGTGCGGATCCGTGAGCGCGAAGCCGCGATCCGTGACGTCCACGGCGTCCGCGGAGCCCTGGTAGGTCCACCAGCCGAGCACCGCGACGACCGCCACCGCGACCGCTCCGCCGAGGATCATCGGCAGGCGTCTGCGGGGCCCGCGGCCGTAGCGCTCATCGAGCTGGGCTTGCGTCGTCACGGCGGGGTGCATCCGATCGTTAGGCTGGTGGTTCCAGGGTATCCCGTGAAGTCCCGCGGCCCGAAAGGGCCCCACCGGGAACGCCCGCGGCCCGAAAGGGTCTCACCAGAAAGGCACTGTGATGATCGAGGCGCTCCTCGCGGCCGCGGCGGCGACGCCCACGCCGACTCCGACCGTGGACCCGAACCTGGTGAGCCCTGGGCCGGTCGGCTTCGCGATCGTCGCGGTCATCGTCGTGCTCGCGGCGGCACTGATCTGGGACATGCAGCGCCGGATCCGCCGGGTGCGCTACCGCGAAGAGGTGCGTGCAGAGCTGGACGCGGAGGAGGCGGCCACGCACGGCGAAGACAGCGGAGACGACGCGGGCCAGGGCGGGACGGGCGGCCCCACGGCCTGAGTCAGGCCGGCATCCCGAGCGAGGGGTGCAGGGGAGCCAGCGAGATCAGCAGGCACGCGGCCCAGTGGCAGAGGAACGCCAGCACGGTGCAGACGTGGAAGATCTCGTGGAACCCGAACCTGCCGGGCCACGGGTTCGGACGCTTCAGCGCGTAGACGATCGCGCCGGCCGTGTAGAGCAGCCCGCCCACGCAGACCAGCACCATCATCGCGACGTTCGCGTGCAGCAGGTCGACGAGGTACATGACGGCGGCCCAGCCGAGCAGCAGGTACAGGGCGACGTAGAGCCAGCGCGGAGCGTTGATCCAGAACACGCGGAACAGGATCCCCAGCAGCGCGCCCGACCACACCAGGGACAGCAGCAGCACGCCCTCGCCCGGGGGAAGCGCGAGCGTCGCGAGCGGGGTGTAGGTCCCGGCGATCAGGAGCAGGATGTTCGCGTGGTCGATCCGCTTCAGGATCGCCTTGGTCCGCGGCTTCCAGTCGAACCGGTGATACAGCGCGGAATTGCCGAACAGCAGCATCGAGGTCATCATGAAGACCGCCGCCGCCCACTTCGCGGGAGCTCCGTGCGCGAACACGATGAGCACGATGCCCGCCGCGACGGCGACGGGGAAGGTGCCCGCGTGAATCCACCCGCGCCAGGTCGGCTTGATCTCGGCCTGCACGCCGGTGGAGCCGGTCTCGAGCAGCGGAAGCTGGGGCACGTCGGGGGCGGCGTTCGGGATCGCTCGGCGCATGGCCACACTCTAAGCCGCCCGGCATGCCCTGAGCGGCACATATCCTGTGCGGATCGTGACAGCGCGCGCTCCCTCGCCGGGCGGGCGTGCGCGGTAGCGTAGGGGAGTGAGCGCACGGTCGGATCAGCCTGGTAGCGGACCCCTCTATCGGCTGTACACCCGGCGGCTCCGGCGGCGCCTGGATCCGTCCACGGTGCCGCACCACGTCGCGATGATGATCGACGGGAACCGGCGCTGGGCGCGCCAGCTCGGCTACGCCACCGCTGCGCACGGTCACCGCGCCGGCGCGGCGAAGATGCGCGAGTTCCTGGGCTGGTGCGACGAGCTCGGCATCGGGGTGGTCTCGCTGTACCTGCTCTCGGCGGACAACCTGCGCAAGCGCGATTCGGCCGAGCTCGCGGATCTCATCGAGATCATCGGCGAGCTCGCCGACGCGCTCTCCCGCGAGGGCAACTGGCGGGTCAAGCACGTCGGCCGATCCGACATCCTGCCGCCCGAGCTCGCGCGGGTGCTGGCCGACGCCGAGGAGCGCACCGGCGCGCACACCGGCCTGCACGTGAACCTCGCCGTGGGCTACGGCGGGCGCAACGAGATCGTCGACGCCGTGCGCAGCATCATCGCCCAGCACGAGGCGTCCGGGGGCACGCTGGAGGACCTCGCGGCGCACCTCACGCCGGAGATGATCGGCGAGCACCTGTACACCGGCGGGCAGCCGGATCCTGACCTCGTCATCCGCACCAGCGGCGAGCAGCGCCTCAGCGACTTCCTGCTCTGGCAGAGCGCGCACAGCGAGTTCTACTTCGTGGAGGCGCTGGGGCCGGATCTGCGCCAGGTCGACTTCCTGCGCGCGATCCGCGACTACGCCGACCGCGACCGCCGCTTCGGGCGCTGAGAGCGGCAGGTCTCTCGCGTGCGAGACTGATCCGATGACCGGAACACCCGTGCGGAGTGCCATCGACGCGTACACGGAGACCTTCGTCGAGGATCCCGGCTATCTGGACTGGGCCGCGTTCGGCCCGGTGTCGCCGGCCGCCCGCGCAGCCCTGGACGCCGACGCCGCCCTGCTCGCATCGGGCCGGCCCGAGGACATCGCCGCCGCGGGCCGGCAGGGGACCGCCGCGCGGCAGGAGCTCGCCGTGCTGCTCGACGCCGACGCGGACGAGGTCACGCTGCACCCGTCGTCCACGCACGCGCTGCAGCAGGCGTTCGCGGGGCTGGACGGCGCCGTGGTCGCCTCGTCGGCGGAGTTCCCGAGCGTCACCATCACCCTCGCGCGCGCGGCCGAGGCGGCGGCCGGGCGGCTCGTGCCGCGCTGGATCGCGCCCGCCGACAGCCGCGTCACCGCGGACGCCGCAGCGGACGCGCTGGATCCCGCCGTGGTGGCGCTCGTCGTCAGCCACGTCGACTTCCGCTCGGGGTATCGCGCGGATCTGCCGGCGCTGCGCGAGCTGCTCGGACCGGATCGGCTGCTGATCGTCGACGCGGTGCAGTCGTTCGGCGTGGTGGACGAGGACTGGTCCGTCGCCGACGTCGTGGTCGGTCACGGCTACAAGTGGCTGCGCGCGGGACGCGGCACCGGGTTCGCCCGGTTCACCGCACAGGCGCGGGAGCGGATCCGTCCGGTGCTCAGCGGGAGGATCGCGACCTCGGCCGCCGGGCTGCCGGTCGACGCGCTGGCGGGTCCGGCGGCGTCCGGCCAGGCGTACGCGGTGAGCGCGCCCGATCAGCTCGCCGCCGGCCGCTCGGCGGCCGCGGTGGCCGAGGTCCGGAGGACGGGCGTGCCCGAGATCGCCGCGGCTCTCGCCCGCAACGTCGACGCGGTGCTCGAGACCGCCGATCGGCACGGCGTGCCCGTGGTCTCGCCGCGGGATCCCGCCGAGCGCGCCGGGATCGTCGTGCTCGCGCCGGCGGATCCGGCGGGGCTCGGGGCGGCGCTGGCCGAGGCGGGAGTGCGCGCGACCGTGCGGGCCGGGCACGTGCGCGTGGCTCCGCACGCGGGCACGACGGCCGAGACCCTCGGCATGCTGGAGGGCGCCCTCGCCGGTGCCGCAGAGTTCATCGCGCCTTAACCTTCAACCTCGCGTGTCGGAGACGCGCCAAGGGCTCGCGGAGCCGTACGTTCATGGCATCGGGCACGGCGCCCGATCGAGTCGGCCTTCAGGATCGCGACTCGTGGCCCCCTGGTCGACTCGCCTATCACCGGGAAGCATCCCGGGTCGGGAGAGGGTCGTGGCCGCACGTACAGCACTGAACAGCAGCACCCGCACCAGCGCTCAGGAGAAGGACCGGGGATCCTCGCCCGATCAGGACCTCAAGACGTACGTGCTCGACACGTCCGTGCTCCTGTCCGACCCGCGGGCGTTCTTCCGCTTCGCCGAGCACTCCATCGTGCTCCCCGTCGTCGTGATCGGCGAACTCGAGGGCAAGCGGAACGACCCGGAGATCGGCTACTTCGCGCGGCAGGCGCTGCGCCACCTCGACGAGCTGCGCGTCGAGCACGGCCGGCTCGACTTCCCGGTCCCGATCGGCGAGGGCGGCACGCTCCGCGTCGAGCTGAACAACACGGATCAGAGCGTGCTGCCGAGCGGGATCCGCCTGAACGACAACGACTCGAAGATCCTCGCCATCGCGATGCACCTCGCCCAGGACGGCCAGGAGGTCACGGTGGTCTCGAAGGACCTGCCGATGCGGGTCAAGGCGGCCTCCCTCGGCATCAACGCCGAGGAGTACCTCGCCGAGCAGGCCGTCGACTCGGGCTGGACGGGGATCAGCTCGATCGCGCTCTCCGGCGACGAGATGAGCGATCTGTACGAGAGCGAGGTCGGCACGAGCGAGGAGGCGCTCGGCCTTCCCGTGAACACGGGCCTGATCATCCACTCGGAGCGCGGATCCGCCCTCGGGCGCATCACCGGTGACGGCGAGTACTCCCTGGTGCGCGGCGACCGCGAGGTCTTCGGCCTGCACGGCCGTTCCGCCGAGCAGCGCATCGCGATCGACCTGCTGCTGGATCCGGAGGTCGGCATCGTCTCCCTCGGCGGGCGCGCCGGAACCGGCAAGTCGGCGCTGGCCCTGTGCGCGGGCCTGGAGGCCGTGCTGGAGCGGCAGCAGCAGAAGAAGATCATCGTGTTCCGGCCCTTGTTCGCCGTCGGCGGCCAGGAGCTCGGCTACCTGCCCGGCGACCAGGGCGAGAAGATGGGCCCGTGGGGACAGGCGGTGTTCGACACGCTCGGGTCCGTGGTCTCCGGCAATGTGCTGGAGGAGGTCGTCGCGCGCGGCATGCTCGAGGTGCTCCCGCTCACGCACATCCGCGGACGCTCGCTGCACGACGCGTTCGTGATCGTCGACGAGGCGCAGTCCCTCGAGCGCAACGTGCTGCTGACGGTGCTGAGCCGGATGGGCCAGAACTCCCGGGTCGTCCTGACGCACGACGTGGGCCAGCGCGACAACCTGCGCGTCGGCCGGCACGACGGCGTCGCGAGCGTCATCGAGACGCTCAAGGGCCACGACCTGTTCGGCCACGTGACGCTGCAGCGCTCCGAGCGCTCCGCGATCGCCGCGCTGGTCACCGAGCTGCTGGAGGGCGGAGAGCTCAGCTGAGGCCGCGATCCGGCGGTTGGCGGACGCCCGAGCCCGCCGGGCCGCGCCCGCCGGGCTGAGCCCGCCGGGCCGAGCCTGTCCCGGATCGCCGACCGATCCGAAGGATTCCTCGGCGGATCGTGACATCGTCGGCCGGGCGGGACACCGCTCGCCCTTACGCAGGAGGGTCACGCCGAGAGGCCGGTTCAGGCGGCGTGACGGGCGAGCGCCGCGAGGATGGCGGCTTGAACGGTCGGCCAATCGTGGATGATCTGCGCGTAGTCGAAGCGCAGAGTCTCGTACCCCAGGCGGGAGGCGATCGCGTCTCGCTGACGATCCCTGTGGCGCTGCGAAGATCCGTCGTGGTTCTCCTTGCCGTCTGCCTCGAGGATCAGACGTCCCGCCACCACGAAATCGACCACACCGACACCATGGATCCGGACCTGGCAGTCGAGCTGGATCCCGAGGAGGTGCAGTCGCAGCCGCAGCAGCGACTCGAGCCCGCTGTCGGCGTCGGGTCGAGCGAGATCGATCAGCCATCGGGCTGTCTGCGGAAGCGCGGCTCGGATCCTGGCTCGCGCACTGCGGAACAACAACCCTTTGCGCCAGGCGGACTCGAACGAGGCGAAGAACGCCTCGTCCCCCTGGCACCGGTAGAGGTGGACCAGGGCCGTCTCCAGATCGGTGTGGCCGGGAGCAGGAGTGCCGCGGTAGAAGTGCGACACGCACGTGCAGCCATCGTGCTGTTGCGCATGGTGGTTCGGCCCCAGCCACACGTGCAGCGCGTCGGAGTCCGAGAGCACCCAGACCTTGAGCCGGCGCAGCACGCTCACGCAGCTCAGCGCACCGCCATGGGCGGCGGCTGTGCGCACGTCGGCTTCGATCCTCGGGAGGGCGAAGACACCCGGACGGATCCGTTCCAGGACGCCCTTCTGCACGAGGCGGGCAAGAGAACGGCGGCTGAAGCCGAGTTCCTGCAGGCGGGCGCCGGTGGCGATGCCGCCGATACGAGCCAGAGTGTCTGGTGCGGAGAGCATGCAAACAACATGGCGATCCGCGCCGTCGTCTGGGCATCGCGGTACGGGATCGGGGCGGAACTCGGCCTTCCGCGTGGGTGTGGAGGACGAACGGATCCGCGCGCTCCTGCCGACCCGCCCGCCGAGCCGAGGATGTCACGGATCGCCGAGGAATGCGCGTCAAGTCTCGGCGGATCGGGACAGAGTCTGCCGGGCGCGCGCGCCCGGCGCGACGTAGACGCACGCGGGGCGGATCCGACACCCGGAGACGACGGATGCCGCGACCCCCGAAGGGGCCGCGGCATCCGGGAGCCGGCAGGACCGACGGACCGGATCCGGGATCAGCCGGCGTGCGTCATCGAGAGCAGGTCGAGCCGGGCGTCGAGGTCGTCCAGGGTGATCTCGCCGCGCTCCACGTAGCCGAGGTCGATCACGGCGTCGCGGACGGTGATGCCCTTCGCGACCGCGTGCTTGGCGATCTTCGCCGCGGCCTCGTAGCCGATGACCTTGTTCAGCGGGGTGACGATCGACGGGCTCATGCCGGCGAACGCGGCCGCGCGCTCGGTGTTGGCCTGCAGGCCGTCGACGGTCTTGTCGGCCAGCACGCGCACCGCGTTGGACAGCAGGCGGATCGACTCCAGCAGCGCCGTGCCCATGACCGGGATCGCGACGTTGAGCTCGAAGGATCCGGAGGCGCCGGCCCAGGCCACCGTCGCGTCGTTGCCGATCACGCGCGCGCACACCATGAGCGTCGCCTCGGGGATGACCGGGTTGACCTTGCCCGGCATGATCGAGGAGCCCGGCTGCAGGTCGGGGATGTGCAGCTCGCCGAGGCCGGTGTTCGGGCCGGAGCCCATCCAGCGCAGGTCGTTGTTGATCTTGGTCAGCGACACCGCGATCGTGCGCAGCGCGCCGGATGCCTCGACGAGGCCGTCGCGGTTGGCCTGCGCCTCGAAGTGGTCCTTGGCCTCGGTGATCGGCAGCTCGGTCTCGGCGGCGAGCAGTGCGATGACCTTCTGCGGGAAGCCCAGCGGGGTGTTGATGCCGGTGCCGACCGCGGTGCCGCCGAGCGGCACCTCGGCGACGCGGGGGAGCGCCGACTGCACGCGCTCGATGCCGAGCCGGATCTGCCGTGCGTAGCCGCCGAACTCCTGGCCGAGCGTGACCGGGGTGGCGTCCATGAGGTGGGTGCGGCCGGACTTGACCGCGTCCTTCCACAGCTCGGCCTTCGCCTCGAGGGCGACGGCGAGGTGGTCGAGCGCGGGGATGAGGGTGTCGATGAGCGCTTGGGTGACGGCGATGTGCACCGAGGTGGGGAAGACGTCGTTGGACGACTGCGAGGCGTTCACGTGGTCGTTCGGGTGCACGGCCGAGCCCAGGATCCGGGTGGCGAGGGTCGCGAGCACCTCGTTCATGTTCATGTTCGAACTGGTGCCGGATCCGGTCTGGTACGTGTCGACCGGGAACTCGCCGTCGTGCTTGCCCGCGGCGACCTCGTCGGCGGCCTGCGCGATCGCATCGGCGATGGCGCCGTCGAGCGTGCCGAGCTCCTTGTTGGCGAGCGCGGCGGCCTTCTTGATCCGGGCGAGCGCGGCGATCTGCGTCGATTCCAGGCCCTTGCCCGAGATGGGGAAGTTCTCCACCGCGCGCTGCGTCTGCGCCCCGTACAGGGCGTTCACGGGCACGCGCACCTCGCCCATGGTGTCGTGTTCGATGCGGTACTCGGTATCAGCCACTGCTGTTCCTCCAGATGTGACGGGATGACGGGGGATGTTCAGGGGCGGGCGCCGGAGAGGCCCACGGTCACGACCGGCATCGCGGTGCCGTCGCCCAGCCGGTAGTTCGCGCCCACGACGCCGAGGCGGCCCTCGGCGACCGCGGCGGCGATCAGCTCGGACGACTGCAGGAGGTCGTCCACGGTGTTGCGCAGGTGCTCCCGGCCGACGAGCTCGGCGTCGATGTCGTCGGTCGTGGATCCGCCGTGCTCGGCGAGCACCTTGCGGGCGGCCGGCACGATCGGCGCGATGAGGCGCCAGATGTGCGGGGGGAGCGGGGTCGCGTCGATCGCGGTGCCGTCGATCGCGGCCCGGACGGCGCCGCAGCTGTCGTGCGCGAGGACCACGATCAGGGGCACGCCGAGGATGGCGACCGCGTACTCGAGGCTCGCCACGATCGACTCGCCGAGCACCTGGCCGGCGTTGCGGACGACGAACAGGTCGCCGAGGCCCTTGTCGAAGATGATCTCGGCCGCGAGCCGCGAGTCGGAGCACCCGAACAGCGTCGCCAGCGGGGCCTGCCCGTCGACGAGCTGGTGGCGCTTGCCCACGTCCTGGTTCGGATGCTCGGGCTCACCGGCGACGAACCGCCGGTTTCCCTCCAGCATCAGGTTCCAGGCCTCGTCGGGGGTCAGGGCGCGCGCGTGGGGAGGTGTCATCGTCCGCTTTCGAGATGATCGATCTGGGGGCTGATCTTGGCGACCAGTTCGGCCGTGGCGGCCTTGCCCAGCGCGCCGTAGACCAGGATGTAGTCCTTGCCGACCTGCGCGCCGAGGGCGTCGGTGATGTTGCCGGACTGGTCCGGGCTGGGCAGCTCGTACTGATCCCAGCTGCGGCCGCCGATGGAGATCGTGCCCTTCGGCGCCGTGCCGTGCAGCGGCGTCAGCGCCCAGCTCGCGTCGGCGTCGAAAGCCTGCGCGATGTGCGCGTAGCCCCGCGCGTCCGCGGCCTCGGGCGCGGCCGTGATGTCCCACACCGCGGGCTTGCCGTCGACCAGCACGGCCTTGTTCACCCGCCAGTTGGAGGGGAGCACAGGCACGAGCACCGGTCGGTCCATGGTGCTCTGCGCATTCTTCGCGGCGCCGTGCAGATCGACGCCGGGAACGCTGGTGACATCCCCGCGCGGCACGAGGAGGACGATGATCAGCACGACGCCGACCGTGGCGATCAGCGCGGCGATGAGCGCGCGGAAGGTCTGGCTGGAACGGTAGGCGGCGGAGGAGGCGGCCTTGCGGTCGGCGGCCTCCTGAGCGGTCTCCGGACGGCCGAGCTCCGCGACGATGGGAGGCTGCTTCGGATCGCGGCTCATCGCGCGTCTCCCTCGACGGAGGACCGGGCGGCGTCGAGCCGGCGCTTGGCGCCGAGCAGCCACTCCTCGCAGCGCGCGGCAAGGGCCTCGCCGCGCTCCCAGAGCGTCAGCGACTGCTCCAGGGTGGGGGCGCCCTGCTCGAGTTCGGCGACCACGCGCACGAGCTCGTCCCTGGCCTGCTCGAAGCTGAGATCCGCGGGATCGGCGACGGCCGCGGGGATCCCCGCAGACGCGGACGGCTCGTTCGACACGGTCACCCCACCATCCTAACCGTGCTGATCGGGGCGTCCCGCCGGGCCGGACGCCGCCGGATCCGCCGCCTCCGGCACCTCGCCCTCGGACGTCGCACGCAGCGATCCGCGGTCCACCGTGAGGGTGAGCGCCGTCCCGGCGGGGGCGTCCGCGGCGTCGCGCACGATCACTCCGTCGTCGCGGTGCGCGATCGCGTAGCCGCGGGCGAGGGTGGCCGCCGGCGACAGCGCGCGCAGGGAGGCGCGCAGCTCGGCGGTGCGCCGGCCGGCCGCGTCGACCGTCCGGCCGAGGGCGTCGCGGGACCGCGCGGCGAGGAGCCACACTTCCTGCGCACGGCGCTCGATGAGCGGATCCGGATCCCGCAGCACCGGACGCGAGCGCAGCTGCTCCAGCTGCGCGATGTCGTGCGCGATCCGCTGCGACACGCGGGTCGTGGCGCGGGCCCGCAGCTGCCCGATGAGCGCGCGCTGCTCGCCGACGTCCGGCACCACCCGCTTGGCGGCGTCGGTCGGCGTGGAGGCGCGGAGGTCGGCGACGTCGTCCAGCAGCGGATGGTCGTTCTCGTGCCCGATCGCGCTCACGACCGGTGTCGTGGCGGCGGCGACCGCACGCACCAGGCGCTCGTCGCTGAAGCCGAGGAGGGTCTGCGGATCCCCGCCGCCGCGCGCGATCACGATCACGTCGACGTCGGGATCCGCGTCCAGCCGCTTCAGCGCCGCGAGCGTCTCCGGCACGCACCGGTCGCCCTGCACGGCGGCGTGCACGGTGCGGAAGCGCACCTGCGGCCAGCGCAGCTCGGCGTTGCGGTGCACATCCTTCTCGGCGTCGGAGTTCTCGCCGGTGATCAGGCCGATCACGTGCGGCAGGAACGGCAGCGGCCTCTTCCGGGACGGGTCGAAAAGTCCCTCCTGGCGCAGCTGCACGCGCAGACGCTCCAGTCGCTCGAGCTGATCGCCGAGGCCGACGTGCTTCATGGCGGACACGGTGAAGCTGAAGTCGCCGGCCTTGACGAAGTAGTCGGCCTTGACGGCGGCGACGACGTGGTCGCCGACGGCGAGGTCGGCGGGGATCCTGGCGCGCACGCTCGACCACACTCTGACCGAGATCTGCGCATCCGAGCGGGTGTCCTTCAGGCGGGCGAACACGTTGCCGGCGCGCAGGTTCCACGACGTGACCTCGCCCTCGACCCAGACCGTGCCCCACTGCGCGACGAAATCGCGGATCGTGGCGTTCAGCCGCGCGATCGAGGTCGGCGCCTGCGGGGTCGAGTCGCGGGGCGCGACGGAGTCGGCCGGAGGCGCCTCGCCGACGACGGGGACGGCCTGGAAGGAGGTCATGCGCTGTTGTCTCCCGCTCTGCTCCGCACCCGCTCACCGGTCCCGCGAAGGTGCGCGCCGGTAGAATCGGTGTGTGACTTCGACAGCCGTTCCGTTGCCCGTGCCGCAGATCCCGCGAGCGCGGCGGGCAGAGACCCGGGTGCGCCTTCAGGATATCCCGGTGGACGGACACAAGCGGGTGCTGCTCGCGGCGCCCCGCGGCTATTGCGCGGGCGTGGACCGCGCGGTCGTGGCCGTGGAGAAGGCGCTGCAGCGCTACGGCGCCCCCGTCTACGTGCGCAAGCAGATCGTGCACAACATCCACGTCGTCACGGAGCTCGAGGAGCAGGGCGCGATCTTCGTCGACGAGGTCGACGAGATCCCCGAGGGCTCGCACGTCGTGTTCAGCGCGCACGGCGTCTCGCCGATGGTGGTGTCGGCCGCCGAGGACCGTCATCTGCACGCGATCGACGCGACCTGCCCGCTGGTGACCAAGGTGCACCGCGAGGCCGTGCGGTTCGCGCGCGACGACTTCGAGATCCTGCTCATCGGCCACGACGGGCACGAGGAGGTCGAGGGCACCGCGGGTGAGGCTCCGGAGCACGTCACGGTCGTCAACTCCCCGGCCGAGGCCGACACCGTCGTCGTGCGGGATCCGTCGAAGGTGGTCTGGCTGTCGCAGACGACGCTCTCCGTCGACGAGACGATGGAGACCGTGAACCGGCTGCGCACCCGGTTCCCGGAGCTGCAGGATCCGCCCTCCGACGACATCTGCTACGCCACGCAGAACCGCCAGGTCGCGATCAAGAAGGTGGCCCGCGATGCGGACCTCGTGATCGTGGTGGGATCCGCGAACTCGTCCAACAGCGTGCGCCTCGTCGAGGTGGCGCGGGAGTACGGCGCGAAGGCCGCCTACCGGGTGGACTACGCCGACGAGGTCAGGCAGGAGTGGCTCGAGGGCGTCGCGACCGTCGGCGTGACCAGCGGCGCCTCGGTGCCGGAGGTGCTCGTGCAGGAGGTGCTCGAGGCGCTCGCCGAGGCGGGCTACGGAGACGTCGAGGAGGTGCGCACCGCGGAGGAGGATCTGATGTTCTCGCTGCCGAAGGAGCTGCGCCAGGACGTCTCCGGCCAGCGCGACGACCGGGCTCTGGGCGGGCGGAACGCGCGATGACGGATTCTGCCGGGGCCGGCGCCTCCGGCGTGCCCGAGCATCCGGTGCGTCCCGCCGCAGGAGCACCGCGTCCGCGCACTCCCGCTGCCGAGTCGCCGCGTCCCCGTCCGCAATACGGCGAGTACGCCAGCCCGGAGGAGCAGAGGCGTCGCGCCGGCCGGGACGTCCCGCCGCCGGTGATGTCCGCTCCCGCGCCGCCGACAGCGCCCGCGCTCGCGCCGACCCCGGCCGAGGCGGCCCGCCCCGCGCATCCGGTGGATCGGGTGGTCGCCCTGGCGCTGCTCGCCTACGGGTTGTGGAACGTGATCACCTCGGTGATCGCCTTCCTGGATCCGGCGGCGCTGATGACCACGATGATGCAGATGCTCGGGATCACCGGCAGCTTCTCCCACTACGAGCAGGCCAGGACGTGGGGCGTGGTCGCCGCGATCGTGCTGATCGTGGGCTGGGCGGTCACGGCGGCGTGGACCCTGCAACGCCTGCGGCGGGGCAGGCGCACCTGGTGGGTGCCGCTGGTCGGCGGTGCGGTGTTCGTCACGCTCTCCACGTTCTGCATGCTGGTGCCGTTCTACGGGGACCCCGCCGTCGTCTCGTATCTCGACGGGCTCATGAAGAAGTAGCCGTCGCGAACGACGAAGAGCCCGGCTCCCTCCCCGGTGGGGAGCCGGGCTCTTCACGTCGTGCCGCTGAGGTTCCGGCGATCGGATCAGCGCTGGTTGCCGTCGGGTCAGCGCTGGTTGCCGTCGGATCAGTGCGAGTTGCCGTTGTTGAAGTGGTAGCCGCCGCCCTGCGAGCCGCCGCCGTGGGCGCCGGGGCCGCGGCCGTCGGTGCCGGGCTCGACGTGGTTGGTCCTGGTGTGCACGATGTCGTAGTAGACGCTCGTGTCGGCGGCGTTCGGGAACACCCGGTAGGTGAAGACGTTCTTGTCGAGCTGGACGATCGGCACGACGCGGGTGAACAGCACCGTGCCGTTCGCGTCCTTCGCGGCGATCCACCGCGAGGACCCGTCGGCCGGGACCGACCAGTCGCCGTGCATCTTCGGGCTGTCGTCGAGGTTGTACATCGTGAACGTGCCGTCCGCATCGAAGTAGGCCCAGCCGACGAAGTTCGCCACGGCCGGGGCGTCCAGGGCGACGCGGCTGCCCTCGGCATCGAGCGCGCTGGTGGTCTTCCACGGCGTGGAGGCCAGCGTCTCCGAGGGCGTCATCGTCCGGTGGACGACGGCGGGCGTCACGGCGGACGGCGCGGCTGCGGCGGCGGTGGTCGGGATCACGGTCAGCGCCGCGGCGGCGATGGCGGAGGCGGCGATGAGCGTGCGACGGGAGATCAGGGATGCGAGGTTCATGTCTTCCACGGTAGGAATCGACAGGTGCTGCCGGCATCAGCCGATCGGCTATCGTCGGGCGCCCGATCGGCGGAGCAGAAGCGCCCATACTGGAAGGACGATGCCCCGCGCCCGAGTTTCACTGCGGCTGAACCTTCGGAGGCTGGGCCTCGTTCTCCTGGTGAGGAGGCGATCGTGACCGATGACGAACGGCTGACCGCGCTGTACGACGTGCACGCGGCGCCGATCCGGCGGTATGTGGTGCGCCTCACCGGAGACCGGGCGGGGGCCGACGACGTGGTGCAGGAGACGCTGCTGCGGGCATGGCGGACACCGCGCATCCTCGCGCAGGATCCGTCGACCACGCGCGCCTGGATGTTCACGGTCGCGCGGCACATCGTGATCGACGAGGTGCGCAGCGCGCGGCGCCGGCACGAGCAGACCGTCGCCGAGCTGCCGGAGCACGCCGCCGACGACGAGATGGACCGGCTCTTCGACGCCCTGCTGATCGAGGACGCACTCGCGGTGCTCGACGCGGGGCACCGCGCCGTGATCGTCGCGGCTTACTACCGGGGGCGGAGCGTGGCGCAGGTCGCCGCCGAGCTGGGGATCCCCGAGGGCACCGTGAAGTCGCGGATGCACTACGGGCTGCGAGCGCTGCGGCTCGCGCTGCAGGAGAGGGGAGTGACGCGGTGAACGACGCCGTGGATGTCGAGCACGAGCAGTACGCGACGTGGGACGCCGCGTACGCCCTCGGCGCGCTCGCCGCGTCGGAGCGGGTGGAGTTCGAGGCGCATCTCGCCCGCTGCGCCCGCTGCCGCCGTGCCGTCGCCGGACTCGCCTCGACCACCGCACTGCTCTCGCGCCTCAGCCTCGAGGACGTCGAGCGCATCGGCGAGCCGGATCCGGCGGACGGGGAAGACGCACCGGTGCGGCTGCTCGAGGCGGCGAGGGCCCGCCGGCGGCTCCGTCGTCGCGCGCTGTGGTGGGCGGCGGGAGTCGCGGCGGCGCTGCTGATCGCGGTGCCCGTGGCCGTCGCGACGCTCTCGCCCCGGCCCGCTCCCGCCGTCGCGCTCGAGCCCGCACCGCGCGTGGCCGCGACGGCGTCGGTCGCCCTCACGCCGGTCGCGTGGGGGACGCGGCTGGACATGACCTGCACCTACCCGGCGGCGGAATCCGCATCGGGCTCGCCCGAGGGATCCTGGACGTCGCACACCTACGTGCTCGCGGTGATCGACAAGAGCGGGGCCACGACCTCCCTGTCCACCTGGAACGTCGAGCCCGGCGTCACCGCGAAGCTGAGCGCGGGGACGGCCGTGCGCCTGACGGACATCCGCACCGTCGAAGTCCGCGACACCGCGGGGGACGTGCTGCTGCGCCGCGACTTCCCCTGAGCGGCCGACCCGGGGTGCGGCTGCGCGGTCCGTCCGGGCTCGGGTGAGCGCGTGGCCCTCGCCCGGACGCAGCGGTGNGGGGCACCGGGTCCGGATGACCGGAGTCAGCTCCGCGACTGTGCTGGTTATCAGCTCCGCGACTGTGCTGGTTGTCAGCTCTTCGACTGGCCGTACGAGCCCAGCTGGCGGGTGGACTCGATCACGCGCTGCGCCATCGCCGTCTCGGCGACCTTGCCCCACGCGCGCGGGTCGTAGACCTTCTTGTTGCCGACCTCGCCGTCGACCTTCAGGACGCCGTCGTAGTTGGAGAACATGTAGCCGGCGATCGAGCGGGTGAACGCGTACTGGGTGTCCGTGTCGATGTTCATCTTGATGACGCCGTTCGCGACCGCGAGGGCGATCTCGGCGTCGGAGGAGCCGGATCCGCCGTGGAAGACGAGGTCGAGCGGCTTCGGGCCGGTGCCGTACTTGGCGGCGACCTGCTCCTGGATGTCGCCGAGCAGCTCCGGGCGCAGCTTCACGCCGCCGGGCTTGTACACGCCGTGCACGTTGCCGAAGGTGAGGGCGGCGATGTAGCGGCCCTGCTCGCCGAGGCCGAGCGCCTGCACGGCCTGGTCGACGTCGGCGAAGGTGGTGTAGAGCGCGTCGTTCGACCCCTCGTGCGCGACGCCGTCCTCCTCGCCGCCGACGACGCCGATCTCGACCTCGAGGATGGCGTTGATGTTCTTCATGCGGGGGAGCAGGTCCTTGGCGATCTCGATGTTCTCCGCGAGCGGCACGGCCGAGCCGTCCCACATGTGCGACTGGAAGATCGGGTTGCGTCCGGCGCGGACCTCCTCCTCGCTGGCGGCGATGAGCGGCTCGACGAAGCCGGCGAGGGCGTCCTTCGGGCAGTGGTCGGTGTGCAGGGCGACCGTGATCGGGTAGGACTTGGCGACCTCGGTGGCGAACTTGGCGAAGGCGAGGGCGCCGGTGGCGCGGGCCTTGACGGTCTGGCCGGCGAAGTAGTCGGCGCCGCCGGTGGTGACCTGGATGATGCCGTCCGAGCCGGCCTCGGTCAGGCCCTGCAGCACGGCGTGGATGGTCTGCGAGCTGGACACGTTGAACGCCGGGTAGGCGAAGCCGCCTGCCTTGGCGCGGTCGAGCATCTCGGCGTACTGATCCGGGGTGGCAACGGGCATGGCTTCTCCTGTGCTGGATGACGGGGGTCACTGGCCACTTTAGTGCCGCAGGATCCGCGGTTCCGAGTGCGTGTCGTCGTCTGCGGAGGCTCTGATCTTCCCCGGTGCAAAGAAGTCCGATTCTTTCGTGCGCAGAGTCCAGAATTCTGCGGATCCGTAACCAGAGCCCGGCTAGCATCGCCTCATGGTGAGTCTCACTGCTGATCTCAGCCCCCTTCGTCCTGACCGCAACCTCGCTCTCGAGCTCGTCCGCGCCACCGAGGCGGCGGCGATCCGGGCCGTCCCGTTCATCGGTCGCGGCGCCAAGGAGGCGGCGGACGGAGCAGCCGTCGACGCGATGCGCGCGTTCCTCGGCACCGTCGACTTCGACGGACGGGTGGTGATCGGCGAGGGCGAGAAGGACAACGCCCCGATGCTCTTCAACGGCGAGCACGTCGGCAACGGCGCAGGCACCGGTCCGCAGTGCGACATCGCGGTCGATCCGATCGACGGCACCTCCCTCACCGCCGCGGGGCGGCAGAACGCGCTCTCGGTCATCGCGGTGTCCGATCGCGGCACCATGCTCGACGCCTCGAGCATCTTCTACATGGACAAGCTCGTCACGGGCCCTGCGGGGGTCGGCGTCGTCGACATCCGCCTCCCCATCGGCGAGAACATCCGCCGGCTCGCTGCCGCGCTCGGCAAGCCCGTCGAGGAGATCGTGGTCTCCGTGCTGAACCGGCCGCGGCACGAGCAGCTCATCCAGGACATCCGGGACGCCGGAGCCGGCACCCGTCTGATGAGCGACGGCGACGTCGCCGGCGGCATCAACGCGGCCCGCCACGGTGCGCGCACGGACATGTGCGTCGGCATCGGCGGCAGCCCGGAGGGCATCGTCACCGCGTGCGCGATCAAGGCGCTCGGCGGGCACATCCAGGGCCGGCTGTGGCCGCGCGACGACGACGAGCGTCAGCGCGGCATCGACGCGGGCCTGGACATGGACAAGGTGTACGAGGCCGACGACCTGGTCAGCGGCAACAACACGATCTTCGTCGCGACCGGTGTCACCGACGGCCAGCTCGTGGCCGGGGTGCGTCGCGAGGGCGACTACCTGTACACCGAGAGCGTGGTGCTGCGCAGTGCGTCCGGCACCCTGCGCCGGGTCGCGTCGGAGCATCTCGTCTCGAAGTGGCTGTGACCTCGGATCCGGCCTCCCGGTCATAACGACCTGATCGCATTCCCGCCCATTCCCATACCACCTGGCACAATGGAGTGGCGCCGAACATCGGCGTGCGTGACGCAGAAGGGCCTTCAGGATGGCTTCCGAGAACATCTACCGCCAGGAGACGGTCACCGACACGGGGACCGTCAAGGTGGTCGAGATCGATGCCGCTCGTCGTCCCGACGTGCTGTTCCGCGTGCGTCGGGACGAGGGGCACGAGATCAGCCCCTGGTGGATGATCGGCGCCTTCGTGCTGTTCTCCGGCGTGGTCGTCTTCCTGCTCAGCGGGGTTCCCGGGAGCGCGTGATCCCGCTCTCGCGGTCCGGATCCGCCTGATCCGGACCCGTTTGGTCCCCAGCCGGCATCCGTTCCGCATCTGCCGACCGAGCCGGAGCCCCTGTCGCGCCGTCGGCGTCGAGCCGGGACCGGAGTTCGCCGAGATCGGCCAGGAGCGCCGTGCCGTCGGCCGGGACCAGCTCGTCCGCCGTGAACCGCCGGGCGGCCGCCGTGATCGCGGCCGGGGCGGACAGCGCGTCGGCATCGACCCCGGGGAAGCGCCGGGCCGTGACGAGGACCCGGCTCTCCAGGGAGCCCGCGAACCGGTTGTAGCTGTCGACCGTGCGCTCGAGCGCCCTGCGCAGGTCGTCGGCGTGCCCCGCGAGCACCCCGAGCCGGTCGTACAGCTGGGTGCCGAGCTCGAGCAGCACGGCGGCCTCGGCCGACAATTCCTGTTGCTTCCAGGTGTACGCGACCGTCTTCAGCACCGCCCACAGGTTGACCGGGGTGGCGAGCGCCACCCGCCGGCCGAACGCGTAGTCGAGCAGGGCCGGATCCTCGTCGAGCGCGGCCGCGAGCAGCGACTCGCTCGGCAGGAAGCAGATGACGAACTCGGGGCTCGCATCGAGCCCCGACCAGTACGCCTTCTTCGCGAGGGCGTCCACGTGCGCGCGCACCGCCTTGACGTGCTGCTGCATGAGCGTGCGGCGCTTCGGATCCTCGGTGGGGAGGGCCGCCGCCGTGAGGAACGCGTCGAGGGGCGCCTTCGCGTCGACCGCGATGGACGCGCCGCCGGCGAGGCGGATCACCATGTCGGGGCGGCCATGCCCGGCGTCGGAGTGGATCGTGGTCTGCAGGTCGAAGTCGACGTGCCGGGTGAGGCCGGCGGCCTCGACCACGCGGCGCAGCTGCGTCTCGCCCCAGACGCCCCGTGCCGATGTCGAGCGCAGAGCGCCCGCGAGCGACTCGGTCGTCGAGCGCAGCGCCTCGCCGCTCTCCTCGGTGCGACGCAGCTGCTCGCTGAGCTGACCGAACTGGGCCTGCCGCTCGCGCTCCAGGACCGTCACGGTCTGCTGCATGCGGTGCAGGCTCTCCCGTACCGGTGCCAGGGCCGTGAGCACGGCGCTCTCCTGCCGGGCCCGTTCGGCGGCGTCCTGCTGGGCGCGGCGCGAGTGCTCGACCGCGTCGCGGTAGAGGTCGTTCTGGCGGTCGCGATCATCGCGCACCGCGGCGAGCTCGGCCTCGGCGCGGGCCAGGTCTGCGGCGCCGCGCGTGCGACCGAGGTACCAGCCCAGGGCGATGCCGGCCGCGGCGGCGATGACGGCGACGAGCAGTGCGATCGGTTCCATGAGCCCATCGTGACGGGGGCCACCGACATCGACGGGAGGGCGCGCGTCCGGCCGCCCGGACCCCCTACGCGGGTCAGGCGGCGACGCGGACCTTCGCGGGCGCGGCGGCGAGGGGATCCGCGACCCGGACG
Organism: Microbacterium sp. 22242; assembly: GCF_052045495.1. Classification (NCBI taxonomy): domain Bacteria; kingdom Bacillati; phylum Actinomycetota; class Actinomycetes; order Micrococcales; family Microbacteriaceae; genus Microbacterium; species Microbacterium sp. 22242. Next base: position 209,143 of record NZ_JBQEOZ010000001.1, read on the forward strand.
CCGATCGCCTCCGCGAGCTCGAGGATCGTGGCGGAGCCGGTCCGCCGTGCCGCGTCGATCACGATCTGGGCGCACGCCCTCGCGTCGGCCAGTGCCTCGTGATGCGGGAACACACCGAACCCGGCCGCTGCGGCGGCGACGGGGAGCTTGTAGGAGTCGAGGTCGTACACCTTGCGCGCGACGCTCAGGCTGCACAGCGAGCGGTACGGCGGGCAGTCGTCGCCGGTGGCCTCGCACGCGCGGCGGATCACGTTCAGGTCGAAGCCGGCGTTGTGCGCCACCAGCACGTCGGCGCCCGCGAACGCGCACAGGCGGTCGAGCTGGTCGCTCCAGCCGGCGGCATCGGCGACCTCGTGCGGCTGGATGCCGTGGATCCGCACGTTCCACTCCTGGAACTCGTCGTGACCGGCCGGCGGACGGATCAGCCAGCCCGTCTGGGCGACCACGATCCCGTCCCGCACCCGGACCAGGCCCACGGAGCAGGCGGATGCGGGGGAGGAGTTCGCCGTCTCGAAGTCGATCGCGGTGAAGTCCAGGGGCACGGATCCAGCCTGCGTCCGAGACGGTGCGGCCGGGATCAGGCGCGCCGCGAGACGCCGAACCCGAGCGTAGGCTCGGAGCCATGACGGAGCGTGCGACGAGTTTCGGGGTGGAGACGGGCAGCTATGAGAAGGGCCGGCCGGAGTACCCGGCCGAGGCCGTCGCCTGGCTCCTCGAGCAGCTGCCGGCCGGGCCGCGGACGATCGTCGACATCGGCGCGGGCACCGGCAAGCTCACCCGCGCCGTGCTCGGCCTCGGCGTCACGAGCGTGACCGCGGTGGATCCCGACGAGAAGATGCTCGAGGCGCTGCGGGAGAGGACGCCGGGCGTGCAGACCGTCGTCGGCACCGCGGAAGCACTGCCGCTCGCCGATGCGACGGCCGACGGGGCTGTGCTCGGGCAGGCGTGGCACTGGGTCGAGCCGGTCGCCGCGTCCCGCGAGATCGGCCGGGTCGTGCGCCCCGGCGGGGCCCTCGGACTGATCTGGAACGTGCGCGACGAGCGCGTGGACTGGGTGCGCCGGCTCAGCGGCATCATGAAAGGCAGCCCCGCCGAGCAGATGATCGCGGACGACGATGTCGTGGTGACGGAGCCGTTCGGCGCGCTCGACGAGCGGCGCTGGGAGTGGACGAGGGAGATGACGCGCGCCGAGCTGCACGCCATGGCCCGCTCGCGCAGCTACATCATCACGGCACCGGACGAGGAGAGGGCCGGGATCGAGCGGGACATGGACGAGCTGTTCGACGAGCTCGGCCTCGTCGGGGGAGCGACCCTGGCGATGCCGTATGTGACCGCGGCGTTCCGCACGGTCCGCGAGGCCTGACGCCCGTCGGGATTCCGGCGCTGATCGGCCCGGTAGACTCGTACCCCGTGGCTCTCACCATCGGAATCGTAGGACTGCCCAACGTCGGCAAGTCCACCCTCTTCAACGCCCTCACCAAGAACGACGTGCTCGCGGCGAACTACCCGTTCGCGACGATCGAGCCGAACGTCGGCGTGGTGAACCTGCCCGACTCCCGGCTGAACGTGCTCGCCGGGATCTTCGGCAGCGAGCGGATCCTGCCCGCCACGGTGTCGTTCGTCGACATCGCCGGCATCGTCCGCGGCGCGAGCGAGGGGGAGGGTCTGGGCAACCAGTTCCTCGCCAACATCCGCGAGGCCGACGCCATCGCCCAGGTCGTGCGCGGCTTCGCCGATGACGACGTGGTGCACGTGGAGGGTGCGATCGATCCGAAGAACGACCTGGAGACGATCAACGCCGAGCTCATGCTCGCCGACCTGCAGACGCTCGAGAAGGCGATCGTGCGGCTCGAGAAGGAGGTGCGCGGGCGCAAGACCGACCCGTCGGTGCTCGAGTCCGCGAAGGCCGCCAAGGATGCGCTGGAGCGCGGGCAGCTGCTCGCCACCAGCGGTCTCGATCTCGCCCCGATCAAGGAGCTGGGTCTGCTCACCGCGAAGCCGGTCATCTTCGTGTTCAACGTCGACGAGTCGGTGCTGACGGATCCGGCTCGCAAGGCCGAGCTGGCCGCGCTGGTCGCGCCGGCGCAGGCGATCTTCCTGGACGCCAAGATCGAGTCCGAGCTCAAGGACCTCGATCCCGAGGATGCGGCCGAGCTGCTGGCCTCGACCGGGCAGGACGAGTCGGGCCTCGACCAGCTCGCGCGCATCGGCTTCGACACCCTCGGCCTGCAGACGTACCTCACGGCCGGGCCCAAGGAGGCCCGCGCGTGGACGATCCACCAGGGCGACAAGGCCCCGCAGGCGGCCGGCGTGATCCACACCGACTTCGAGAAGGGCTTCATCAAGGCCGAGGTCATCTCCTTCGACGACCTGGTCGCGACCGGATCCGTCGTCGAGGCCCGCGCGAAGGGCAAGGCCCGCCTGGAGGGCAAGGACTACGTCATGCAGGACGGCGACGTCGTGGAGTTCCGGTTCAACGTCTAGCATTATCGACGCTCCACGTCATCTGAGCCGGTTGATCAGGTCGTTCGGCGGACAAGGACGCCGAGCGTCTGTGGCGTCCTGACCGCGTACCGTCGATCGATCCTCGGACTCACTCGGCGGCATTGCGGAAGCTGGGCGACGCTGCACCCTCGGAGGCGGAGGTCCGCTGAATGCCACTGGGTCTCGGTTGAGTCACAGCCTTCGAGACTGCCTCGATCCTCCGGCCAGCCGATCGTGACTCTCGGGGAGAGTTCGACGACCAGCGCCCTGGGTGCACCTGACAGGGACTCCCGCCGGGCGTGCCAGCCCGCTTACCGTTGACGCATGAGCTCGAAGGACGAAGCGCGGGACTTCCTGGTCTCTCGCCGCGCGCAGATCACGCCGGCCCAGGTCGGCCTGCCTGAGTACGGCGAGGAGCGGCGGGTGCCGGGGCTGCGACGCGAGGAGGTCGCCGACCTCGCCGGGGTCAGCGTCGGCTACTACACCCGGCTGGAGCGCGGGGAGATCGGCGGAGCTTCCGAGAGCGTCCTGGGCGCGATCGCCCGAGCACTGAGACTCACGGACGTCGAGCGCGAGCATCTGTTCGACCTGGCCCGCCGCAGCGCCATCGCTCCCGCTCGTTCGACGACGCACGAGCCCACCGAGGTACGCGCGTCCGTGCGCCGCCTCGTCGATAGCATCGGGATGCCGGCCATCGTGCAGACCCCGCGCCTTGACCTGGTCGCGGCAAACCGCCTGGGTCGTATGCTCTTCGCGCCGGTCTTCGAGGACGCCCGCGGGGCGAACTTCGCACGGTTCAACTACCTCGACCCGCGCTCCCGGGAGTTCTACGTCGACTGGCCGCTTGCCCGGCGCACCGGGGCCGCGATCCTGCGCCGCGAAGCAGGGCGCGATCCTCTGGACGAGGGGCTGACCGAGCTGATCGGCGAGCTGTCGACGCTGAGCCCGCTGTTCCGCGAGGACTGGGCCCGCCGCGACGTGCACGAGCACCGCACCGGGGTGAAGCAATTCGTCCACCCCGAGGTGGGGCGGCTCGACTTGGCCTTCGAAGTGCTGGGGACCCCTGGTGATTCCATGCACCGGCTCATCACCTACAGTGCCGAACCCGGCACCGAGGCGGACGAGAAGCTCGCGATCCTCGGCAGCCTCGCCGCCGAACACCGCGATGCCTGAGCCACTACGCCCGTGGCGGCAGAGCCGCCGCACCACTGACCAAGGAGAGAACCATGAAGATCGTCGTCATCGGCGGATCCGGCCACATCGGCACCTACCTCGTCCCGCGCCTCGTGCGCGCCGGGCACCAGGTGGTGAGCCTGACCCGTTCGGGGCGCACCCGTTACGCGTCTTCCCCCGAGTGGGAGCAGGTGACGCACGTCGCCGTCGACCGTGAGCAGCAGGATGCCGACGGCACCTTCGGGCAGACCGTCCTGGCGCAGGAGCCGGACGTCGTCATCGACCTCGTCTGCTTCAGCCTGAAGTCCGCGATGGCGCTGGTGGAGGCGCTGCGCGGCAAGGTCGACCACCTGATCCACTGCGGGTCGATCTGGCGGTACGGGCCGAGCCGGAAGCTCCCCATCGCGGAAGGGTCGGCGTCCGCGGGTGACCCGTTCGACGAGTACGGCGTGCAGAAGGCCGCGATCGCACAGATGCTGAAGGACGAGACCGCCTCCGGCGGCTTGGTCACCACGTCCATCCATCCCGGGCACATCGTCGGACCGGGCTGGCACCCCACCGGACCGCTGGGCAACATCAATCCCGCCGTGTGGCAGGCGGTCTCCGCCGGCGACACCGTGCAGGTACCGGGCAGCGGCACGGAGAGCATGCACCACGTGCACGCCGACGACGTCGCCCAGGCATTCCAGCTCGCTGTGGATAACCGGGAGACAGCGGCCGGGGAAGACTTCAACATTGTCGCGCCGACGGCGCTGACCGTTCGCGGATACCTGGAGATCGCGTCGGGCTGGTTCGGGCAGTCAGTGAGCATGGAGAGCATCTCATGGGATGACTACCGGGCGACGGTGACCGAGGAGGACTACGCGCCGCAGAGCTGGGGCCACCTGCACCGTAGCCACGTCTTCAGCATCGAGAAGGCAAAGCGCCTGCTCGGCTACGCCCCGGCCTACGAACCGGAGCAGGCGATCCTCGAATCCGTCCGCTGGCTCATCGAGAACGACCAGCTCGACGTCGCACGTCCGCTGGAGGCTTGATTCCCCGGGCGGGCGTATGCGAGCACGGTGCCCACGCGGACTCGGCGCCGGATAGCTCTCCGTGCCGCAACGTGGTGGAGTTCCGCTTCAACGTCTGAGCTCGCAGTCATCGAGCCTCCGAGCCGGGCCTAGCCGGGCCGGGCCGCCTGCCTGGCCGAGCTGTAGCGTTGAGTGATGGAGCCCTCGCCGACGCGCTGGAACCACAACATCCACTACCACCGGCTGATCCTGGAATCCGCGCCCGCCGGAGCCCGCTCCGCGCTCGATGTCGGGTGCGGCGACGGACTGCTCGCCAGGGAGTTGCGCCAGATCGTCCCCGACGTGACGGGCGTCGACCTGGACGACGGAATGATCGAGGAGGCGCGTCGGGAGAGCGACGAGATCGCGTGGCGCCATGCCGACGCGATGACTCATGATTTCGGCCGGACATTCGACCTGGTCGCCTCGGTGGCGACACTGCATCACATGCCGGACTTGAGCCTGGCGTTGTCGAAGCTGGCCGACCTGACCGCGCCCGGCGGCGTGCTGGCGGTCGTCGGGGTTGCACGGGCGACGCGGCCGAAAGACGCCGTGCTGGGTCTGGCGGGAACTGTTCAGCACCAGTGGCTGGCTCGCAGGCACGGATTCTGGGAGCACACGGCACCCACGGTCTGGCCACCCCCGCACGATTACGTGACCGTCCGACGTGTGGCTGAGCGGGTGCTCCCGGGGGTGAAATGGAAGCAGTTGCTTCTGTGGCGGTATGCGCTGATCTGGCGCAAGCCCCGCTGACGCGTTCCAGCGCTCTCCGCCCGCGCGGGCGGTGCGTATGGCGGATGCCCACATCCGCCTCGAGAGCTAGAGAGGATGCGTCCGGGCGCAGATCGCCGGACCCCTCCACACGTCCTGGTCCGCCATCGTTGTCCGGATCCTGCCACGCGATCACTCGCCCTCGGGGATCCAGGCGCCGAAACCGCATGAGCGCACGCCGGCGCTGGGGCGCGGACNGCCGCGCCCGGATCCGTCAGCGCCCCTGACGCTTCTTGTACGGCTTCGGCTGGCCCTTCACGGCAGGAGCCCGCCCCTTGCCCTTCGACGCCTTGGCTTTGCCGCCGGGCGGTGTCATCGGCTTCGGTGCTGCGGGTGGCGCCGCGGCGATCCGCTCCCGCGCCTCGGGGAGCAGGAGGATCCCGGCCTTCGTCAGGCGGGTGTCGCCGCCGCGGACGACGAGAGGATGCCCGACCTCTTCCTCGAGCTTCTCGATCGACGAGTACAGCGCGGGGAGCGAGATGCCGAGCCTGCCTGCGGCGCGAGGGAAGTGCAGTTCCTCCGCGACGGCGACGAAGCGCCTCAGCTGGGTGATGTTCATGCAAGCCCGTCCTCTCCCGCAGGATCGCGGCCGCCCCAGCCTACCGGCGGGCTCGGGCGACGTCCTGGGCCAGGATCTGCTGCCAGGTGTCCGGCTCCGCGGAGTCGTCGCGATCGCCGTCGGACTCGGCTGCGCTCCTGCCGGCAGGCGCGGCGCGGCGTACGCTGGACGAGTCGTCGAGAGGAGCAGGAACCGTGTCGGATGGTGATCAGCGGCCCACGCCTGCACATGTCCCTGCGCCGGGCGAGCAGTCCGTCCCGGAGCTCGAGGCGGACGAGAACATCGCGCCCCGGCCGGAGGAGGAGATCGCGGATCTGCTCCGCGCCGAGCCCGACCTGGACGACCACGTCGGCTGACGGGGCGCTTCTCCTGCGGCGGGCCGGCTCCTCCGGCGACGCCGGGCGGCGGCCTGCGACGCCGGGGCCGTCAGCGACACTCGGTACGCTATCGGGGTGACTCAGAACACCATCTTCGAGCCCGATGGCCGCGCGATCCCGTACGTCGACGAGATGTCGGAGGGCGACGGACCGGCCCTGGTGATGATTCCCGGCCGCGGTCTCGAGGGCGGCGCCCTCGGTTCCGTCGCGCACATCCTCGCGGGTGAGGGGATCCGCGTGCTGCGTATCGGATCCCGCGCCGGCGACGAGGCGAGCGTGACGCTCGCGCAGCGCGTGCAGGACGCCAGCGACGTGATGGATCACGTCGGCATGGGGGCCTCCTGGATCGGCGGTCACGGCGTCGGCGGCACGGTCGCCCGCGCGCTCTCCGCCGAGCGCACCGACCGCGCGCTCGGCGTGCTGCTGCTGGGCGTGGAGGACGTGGACGTGCCGCTCGCGCCCTCCGTCCCGGTGCTGATCATCCAGGGATCCGCGGACGAGGTCATGCCGCCCGCCAACGGGGAGAAGCTGCGCGCCACGATGCCGGAGCGCGCGAGCATCGTGACGATCGACGGCGGCGAGCACCTGTTCCCGGTCACCGATCCGGTCGACACCGCCTTCGCGATCGAGGACTACCTGGCCTGGGACTGACCTCGTCCCGCTGAGCGCTGCCGGATGTCCGGGGCCGGTGCGAGGATGGCCTCATGCCCGAGTCACCGGAGGTGCAGGCGCTCGTCGAGTTCCTCGACGAGCGGGTCCGCGGCCGTGTCATCGCGGAGCTCGACGTCGACGAGTTCCGGATCGTGAAGACCCGCGAACGCCCGCCCCGCGCTGTGCGGGGCGCGCGCATCGACGAGGTGCGGCGCTTCGGCAAGTACGTCGGCTTCGACACCTCGGCGGGCTGGCTCGTCGTCAGCTTCGGACGCAACGGCTGGATCCGCTGGCACCCGGCCGGCGAGGCCCTCGACGAGGTCGCGGCGCCGCAGGTCGCGAGGATCGTCCTCGATGACGGTGCCGCGCTGCAGATCGTCGAGACCGGCGACTTCCTCGCGGTCGCCGCCTGGGTCGTCGACGCGCCGGAGGAGGTCGCGGGCGTCGCAGCACTCGGACCGGATCCGATCTCCCCGGACTTCACGGCCGCCGACCTCGAGCACGCCCTGGGCCGGCGCCGCAAGCAGATCAAGGCGCTGCTGCAGGAGCAGACGTCGCTCGCCGGAATCGGCAACGCCTACTCCGACGAGATCCTGCATCGCGCGCGGATCTCGCCCACGGTGCACGCCGTCGCGCTCGACGACGAGCAGCGGCAGCGGCTGTTCCAGGCTCTGGTCGACGTGATGCGCGGCGCCGTGGCGGCGCGTCGGGGCCTGCCGCCGGATCAGCTGAAACCGGCCAAGGTGGCCGCGATGGCCGTGCACGGGAGAGCCGGAGAGCCGTGTCCGGTGTGCGGCTCCACGATCGTCGACCATGTGTTCTCGGGTGCCTCGGCGCAGCTCTGCCCGGTCTGTCAACCGTCCGCGGAATGAGAGCACGCCGGGTTAGCATGCCGGGATGAGCTCGCTCCCTCTGCACCACGGCTGGCGGGTGCGCGCGCTGGTGTCGGTCGTGGTCGGCGCGGGAGTCGGATTCGTCGTCTCGCCGCTGCTCGGTCCTGCCGCCGGCATCCTGGCCGGGTGGGGCGCCCTGGCGCTTGTGAGCGTGGTGTGGATCCTGCTCGTGGTGTGGCCGATGGACGCCGTGCAGACGCGCACGCACGCGACGTTGGAGGACCCAGGCCGCAGCGTCGCCCGCGTGATCGCCGTGACCGGGAGCTTCGCGAGCATCGCCGCGGTCCTGGTCGTGGTGCTCGAGGCCCGCCACGCCGGAGGGTGGACGCAGTTCGCCCTCGCCGGGATCGCCGTGCTCAGCGTGGCCGCGTCGTGGGGCCTGATCCAGACCGATTACATGCTGCGTTACGCCCGGCTCTACTACGACGGGTCGGGGGGCATCATGTTCAACCAGCACGCGGATCCCGAGTACACCGACTTCGCGTACTTCTCCGTGGGCCTGGGCATGACCTACCAGGTCGCCGACACCAACGTGACCCGCAACGCGATCCGCCGCCTGGTCATCGCGCAGACGACGATCGCGTACGTGTTCGGCGCGCTGATCCTGGGTACGATCATCAACCTCGTCACCGGGATGAGCTGACGGCTCGGCGCGCTCGCCGGCGGAGACGAACGGGACGCGGAAGAGGGCGCCCGCCGAGGTGGCGGACGCCCTCTCCGAGGCGGTGAAGCAGGCTCAGACGGCCTGCGGGAGCAGGGAGAACGACACGGCGCCCTCCTCGTCCACATTCGCGTCGAGGACCTTGTCGTCCAGGACGATCGCGGCCTCCCCCTCGAGGAAGACCGGGGCCCCGGGCAGATCCAGGATCTGATCGTCGGGTTCCGGCGTGACGACCACGTCGGCGGCCAGGCGCGGTTCGCCCGCCTGACCCGGCGCGTCGGCCTTGTGGATGCGCAGACCCGCACCCTCCGAGTCGGTGCGACGACGGACGAGCGTGGTGACCAGCGCGGTGGCGTTGTCGGTCAAGGTGAGCACGAGGCACTCCTTCCGGTTGCGGACATGCCGCGGACGCGACATGTCCGGGCTACGATTCCCGTTCCGGGCGGAGGTCTCAACCGCAGCGCGGGGATTCGGAGGGTCTTCCCACCTGGGCGGCGTGCGAACGGCTCGCGGGTCAGCCGACTGCGCGGAGGAGGGCGGCGGCCGTCTCCGGCGCCAGCCCGCGCGGCCCGTCGACCGGCACGGCGAGCGCGAGCAGCGCTCTGCTGAAGAAGTTCCGCGCGGCCGCAGCCAGGGCGATGTCCACGATCTGGCGGTCGTCGTAGCCGGCGTCCCGCAGCGCCTGCGTGTCGGCGTCCGTCATCGCCGGCGCGTCCGCGGACAGCCTCTCCGCGTACCGGATCACGGCCTGTTCCGCGTCGGTGAAGCCGCTGTCGTCGCCGCGAGCGAACGCGGCCAGCCCGGCGTCGTCCACGACCTCCGCGCGCAGCGCCTTGCGGCCGTGGGCGAGGAGGCAGTGCGGGGATCCGATCGCCCGTGCCGCCCCGAGCGTCGCGGCCTCGTAGACGCCGACGCCGATCGACGGCACGATCGCCGCGACGAGCGCCATGAACGCGGCGTGCGCCTCCGGGTTCACCGCCATCGCCCGGGTGTGCGCGAACACGAATCCGTCGGATCCGAGGTCGTCGTCGTACATCTCCGCGACGTGTCCGTGCGCACCCTCGAGGGGAGGCGTGTCGATGATCATGAGCTGCTCCTTCGCGTTCGCATGATGAGCGGAGACCGCCCTCCCGTCGCGCTTCCCCAGGCCGGCCGGCCTCCGCCCTCATCGTCGATCATCCTGCCCTGACGCCGCGCGCGGATGAGGCGGATGCCTCAGATCCGCGCGCATGCTCGCACCGAGGACGCGGGACGGCGCCGTCGCCGCGGCGCGGGCGTACGATCGAGGGATGACCACCGCAGCCGAGTCCGGGCAGCAGCTCTCCGCGGACGCCGAGCGTCCCACCGCGGAGCCCGCGCCCCTGCCGGGACTCACCCTGCTGCCGGGCGCCGACAGCGCCGATGCGGGACTGTGCTCGGGTGGGTTCTGCCGACTGCCCGGCGCCGGCGACTGAGTCCGGGCCTGCGCGGCTCAGTGCATCGCGGGCGCGACGCCGTCCTCGGCCGGCTGGTCCTCCGGCTTGCGGATCACGAAGGCTCCGAGCACCGTCAGCGTCGCGATGACCGCGCCGATCACGAACGTGGTCCGCGACCCCGACGCCACCGCCGTCGGAACCTCGGTGCCGCCGTTCGCATTCACGATCAGGGTGAACACGGCCATCATCACGGCGATGCCCGCCGCTCCCGCGACCTGCTGCACGGTGCCGATGACGGCGCTGCCGTACGAGTAGAACTTCGGCGTGAGCGACGCGAGCGAGGCCGTGAACAGCGGCGTGAACGACAGTGCCAGCCCGATCGAGAGCAGGGTCTGCGCGACCAGCACGATCCAGACCGACGTGCTGGTGCTCAGGGTCGTGTAGAACCACAGCGTGGCCGCCGTGAGCAGGGAACCAGGGATCAGCAGGATCTTGGTGCCGCGCGCGTCGTAGATGCGCCCGATGACCGGTCCCAGCAGCCCCATCGCGAGCGCTCCGGGAAGCACCACGAGCCCGGCCTCGGTCGTGGACAGGCCGAGCGCCTTCTGCAGGAACAGCGGGATGATCGTCAGCGTGCCGAAGAATGCGAGAGAGAGCAGGAACATCTGCACCATCGCCAGGGTGAAATCGCGTGAGGCGAAGACGCGCAGGTCGAGCAGCGCGTCGTCCTTGCGCTGCAGCACGACCTGACGCCACAGGAAGGCGGCGAGACCGACCACGCCGACCGCGAGGGCGATCGACAGCGGCGCGGGGGACGCCTTGCCGCCGGCGAGCGCGCCGATCTGGCTGAGGCTGAACACGAGTCCGCCGAACCCGAAGGCCGACAGGATGATCGAGAACACGTCGAGCGGGGCGTCCGTGCGCTCGCCGACGTTGGTCAGCCAGCGCCAGCCGATGGCCATCGCGAGCAGGGCGATCGGGAGCACGACCACGAAGATGGCGCGCCAGGTGAAGTGGTCCAGCAGGAACCCGGACAGCGTCGGACCGATCGCGGGGGCCAGCGAGATCACGATGCTGACCCGGCCCATCATCCGGCCGCGGCTCTCCGGAGGCACCAGGTTCATCAGGGTCGTCATCAGCAGCGGCATCAGAATCGCCGTGCCGGAGGCCTGCACGACCCGCGCCACGAGCAGCATCGGGAAGCCGATCGCGAGCGCGGCGAGCAGGGTGCCGGCCGAGAACAGCGCGAGCGCGCCCAGGAACATCTGCCGCGTCGTGAACCGCTGCAGCAGGAACCCGGTGGTCGGGATCACGACGGCCATGGTCAGCATGAACGCGCTGGTGACCCACTGGGCGACGAGCGGCGTGATCCTCAGGTCGTCGATGAGGTGCGGGATCGCCATGCTCATCGTCGTCTCGTTCAGGATCGCGACGAAGGCGGCGGCGAGGAGCACCCAGATGACCGCCATGTCGCGGCGGGGGATGAGCGAAGTCCGTGTGCTGATGGGCACGGATCCGGTCTCGATGGCGGACATGCGTTCCTCCAGGAGGGGGGATCAGGGGGAAGCGGCGCGAGTGCGGCGCGGACCTCTCAGGGTAACCATAGGGTCCGACATTCCATTCCCGTCCCGGCTGGGATTCTCGCGTTCCGCCTTGAGCGGACGCGGGCGACGGCGGGACCGGGACGTCGGTGCGCGGACTTACGCTTGCCAGGGGCCGGCCGTATGTCACGCCGGCGCAGTCAGGGGCAGCGGATGAGCATGATGGCGAGGGGCGGCGGCCCGCGGGGCGGGATGCGCCCCGTGGACGAGGAGTCGTTGCGGCGGCAGAACGCCGAGGCGCCGAAGATCCCGGACCTCGGCCGGAGGGTCGTGGCGCTGTTCCGTCCGTACCGCGGTCGGATCCTGGTGACCGGCGTACTGGTGATCCTCTCCGCCGCGCTCGGCGTGATCCCGCCGCTGCTGGTCAAGCTGGTCTTCGACGACGCGCTGTTCCCGCACAGCGGGGGAGGGCCGCGGCTCGGCCTGCTGGTCGAGCTCGTCGTCGGGATGATCGGCCTCTACCTGCTCTCGGCGGGCCTGGGCGTGGTGCAGACGTGGCTCACCTCGACCGTCGGCAACAGCGTGACGGGCGATCTGCGGGTGCGGCTGTTCGAGCATCTGCAGGCGATGGAGCTCGGCTTCTTCACGCGCACCAAGACCGGGGTGATCCAGTCCCGGCTGCAGAACGACGTGGGCGGGGTGGCCGGGGTGCTGACCACCACCGTCACCAGCATCCTCGGCAACACCGTGACGGTGATCGCGTCGCTGGTCGCGATGCTGCTGCTGGACTGGCGGCTGACCCTGATCGCGATCTGCGTCATGCCGATCCTGGTCCTGGTGCAGCGCAGGGTCGGCCAGGTGCGTGCGCGGATCGCCGCCCAGACGCAGGAGTCGCTCTCCGAGCTCACCTCGATCACGCAGGAGACGCTGAGCGTCTCCGGGATCCTGCTGTCCAAGTCGTTCAACCGGCAGCGCTCCGAGTCGGCCCGCTATCAGGCGCAGAACCGCACCCAGATCCGGCTGCAGGTGCGCACGGCGATGAGCGGCCAGGGCTTCTTCGCGGTCGTGATGGTGCTGATGTCGAGCGTGCCCGCGATCATCTACCTGTTCGCCGGGTTCCTGGTGGCCGGCGGCACGGGGTCCATCACCGCAGGCTCCATCGTCGCGTTCACGACCGTGCAGGCGCGGCTGCTGATGCCGCTGATCGGGCTCATGCGGGTGGCGCTGGACGTGCAGACCTCGCAGGCGCTGTTCGCGCGGATCTTCGAGTACCTGGACATGGTGCCGCAGATCCAGGACGCGCCCGACGCCGTGCCGGCCACGGCCGCGCCCGGTCCGCGCGGACGGGTCGAGTTCCGCGACGTGCGGTTCCGCTATCCGGACGCGTCCGGTGTCGGCAGGGACACCCTGCAGGGGCTGTCGTTCATCGCCGAGCCGGGGCGGCACGTCGCCTTCGTCGGGCCGTCCGGCGCCGGCAAGACCACGATCCTGTACCTCGCACCGCGGCTGTACGAGGCGACAGGGGGAACGGTGCTCTTCGACGGCGCCGACGTGCGCGCGCTCACCCAGGAGTCGATCATCGACGAGATCGGCATCGTGTCGCAGGAGACGTACCTGTTCCACGCCACGATCCGGGAGAACCTGCTCTACGCCAAGCCGGACGCGACGGACGACGAGCTCGTCGCGGCGTGCACGGCGGCGAACATCCATCACGTGATCGCCGGCTTCGAGGACGGCTACGACACCGTGGTCGGCGAGCGCGGCTACCGGCTGTCCGGCGGCGAGAAGCAGCGGATCGCGATCGCACGGGTGCTGCTGAAGGATCCCCCCGTGCTGCTGCTGGACGAGGCCACCTCGGCGCTCGACACGGTCTCGGAGCGGGTGGTGCAGGAGGCGCTGGACCAGGCGGCGAAGGGACGCACCACGCTCACGATCGCGCACCGGCTCTCGACCGTGATCGGCGCCGACGTCATCCACGTCGTGGAGGAGGGGCGGATCGTGGAGTCCGGCACGCACGCCGAGCTGCTCGCGCACGGCGGCCTCTACGCCGATCTCGCGGCGCAGCAGGTGGCCGCGGCGCGGATCGACGACGACCTGGCGCGGCCCGAACCGGCCTGAGGCGATCCGGCTTCGAACCGGCTGTCGCTGCGGCACTCCGTCGGGCAGAGCACCGTGACGTCGGCGGCGGGCGCCGCCTCAGTGCACGGACAGCCCGCCGTCGACGAAGATCGACTGACCGGTGATGTAGCCGGACGACCGGCCGCCGAGCAGCACGGCGATCCCGGCGAAGTCGTCCGGCACGCCGTTGCGGCCCACCATGGTGCGGGCGGCGAGCTCGGCGACCCGGGCGGGATCCTGCTGCAGCCGGGCGTTCAGCGGAGTCAGCACGAAGCCGGGCACGAGCGTGTTGCTGGTCACGCCGCGGGACGACCAGGCCTCGGCCTGCGAGCGCATCAGCGCCTCCAGGCCTCCCTTCGACACCCCGTACACGCCGCTCGTCACGAACGCGCGGTGCGCCTGCTGCGAGCTGACGTGGATCATCCGGCCGTAGCCGCGCGCGGCCATGCCGGGCCCGAACTGCTGGCCGAGCAGGAACGGCGCCTCCAGGTTCACCGTCATCGTGGCGTCCCAGTCGTCGATCGTGATCTCGTCGAACGGCGGACGGATGTTGATCCCCGCCGAGTTCACGAGGATGTCCGGCTCGCCGAACGGCGCGGCCGCGGCCTCCGCGGCGGCGTGGATCCCGTCCCGGCTGCCGAGGTCGCCGACCACGCCCGCGACCGTGCAGCCCTCGAGCGCCGTGAGGGTCTCGTCGATCCGCTCCCGGCCGCGTGCGACGATCACGACGGACGCGCCTGCGCGGGCGAGGGCGGTGGCGATGCCGCGGCCGATCCCGCTGGAACCGCCGGTGACGATCGCGGTCAGCCCGCGCAGGGAGAACAGGTCGGCGAGGTGATCGGTCATCCCCTCACCATGCCAGAGCAGCGGCGAGCGCCGGATCCGGTGAGGCGCGCGCGAACTCCGGCAGGGCGCGCAGCTCGTCGAGGAAAGCGTCCAGCGTGGCGCGGTAGGCGGGGTCGGGATGCTCGGCCGCGATGCGCTCGAGCGGCGGCACGTCCATCGCGAGGATGAGGTCCAGCCGGGCCACGACCGCGTCCGCGGCGCCGGCCGCGTGCAGCACGCCGATGCCGCCGCGCAGGGCCGCGAGGTAGTCCCGCAGCACGGGCAGCCGGTCCTTGCCCTGCGTGATCGAGGATCCGTCGGCCCGCAGCCGCCAGCGGACCACGGCGTCGGGGATCACGTCGAACGCCCGCGCCGAGGTGTACATCGTCTGCGCGACGATCTGGTCCTCGTAGGCGACGCCCTCCGCGAAGCGCAGCCCGCTCCAGAACCCGGTCCGGCTGAGCTTCGACCACGCGACGATGTTCGCGGACGCCGCAGGGTGCGCGAAGATCGTCGTCCCCAGGCGCTGCGGATCCGTGGCCGCCGCCACCCAGGGCTGCACCCTGCCCGGGACGTAGCGCGTGCCGTCCCAGCGCGAGCGCAGGTACGCGGCGGCCACGAAGTCGCTGCCCGTGAGCTGGAGGGTGCCGGTGAGTCGTGCCAGTGCGTTCGGCGTCAGTTCGTCGTCGCCGTCGAGGAAGCCGAGGTACGGCGTGTCCACGAGCTCCAGGGCGGCGTTGCGCGCGGCCCCGAGCCCGCGCGGCTCGGCGTGATGCACGACCATGAAACGGGGGTCGGTGCGCGCCGCGTGGTCGAAGATCCCGCCCGTGCCGTCGCCGGATCCGTCGTCGACGAGGATCGCACGCCAGGACGGCAGGGTCTGCGCGCGCAGGGAGTCGAGCGCCGCAGGGACGAAGGCGGCGATGTCGCGTCCGGGGACGATCATCGTGACGATCGGGGCGGCCGGGATCGGGGCGGGGGTGATCGGGACGCTCACCGGGCCAGTCTAGAAGCGCCCGAAGTCCCGGGAGCGCGCGCGAGACGCGGTCAGCGCGCGACGGCGGCCACCGAGGCGGCCACGAGCGCGGCCAGACGCTCCGGCCCGTCGCCGCCCAGGCCCTCCCGGCCGAGCGTGAAGCGCACCGACGTCTGCGCCACGGCGGGGTCGACGCCGCACGCGAGCAGCACATGCGAGGGCTCGTCGCTGCCGGCCGCACACGCCGAACCGCTCGACGTCACCACGCCGCGCCGTTCGAGCTCGAGCAGCACCGCCTCGCCGGAGACGCCCGCGAACGTGAAGCTCGCCGTCCCGGGGAGCCGGTGCCGGGGATCCCCGGTGAGCCGTGCGGAGGGCACGGCGGCGAGGACGGCGGCGATGAGCCGCGCGGCCTGCGCGCCGACCCGGGTCGCGGCCTCGTCCCGCTCCACCTCGGCGAGGTCGAGGGCGGTCGCCAGAGCGACGGCCCCGGCCACGTTCTCGGTGCCGGAGCGTCGCCCGCGCTCCTGGCCGCCGCCGTGCACCAGGGGCTCCAGCGGCACGCGGCCGCGCACGGCGAGTGCGCCCACGCCCTTCGGGGCGCCGAGTTTGTGCCCGGCGATCGCGATGGCGTCGGCGCCGAGACCGTCCAGCGGCAGCCAGCCGGCGGACTGCACGGCGTCCACGTGCAGCGGGATGCGCCGCGATCCGGCGGCGGCGACCGCCGCGATGCCCGCGATGTCCTGGATCGTGCCGATCTCGTTGTTCGCATGCCCCACCGCGATGAGCGCCGTGCCAGGGCGGATCGCGGCGGCCACGTCCGCGGGATCGACGCGTCCGTCCCGGTCGACCGGGACGAGCGTCGCGTCGACGTCGTGGAAGCGGTGCAGGTAGCCGATCGACTCCAGGATCGACTCGTGCTCGATCGGCGTCGAGATCACATGCGTCCGGCCGCGCGCCGTCTCGTCGTCCGGCTCCCCGTCGCCCTCTCCGCCCCGCGGCGGGCTCGGGATCCGTGCCGCGAGCACGATGCCCTTCACCGCGAGGTTGTTCGCCTCCGTGCCGCCGGCGGTGAACACGACATCGCCGGCGCGGACGCCCAGCACGCGCGCCACCCGCGCCCTGGCGTCCTCGAGAGCGCCCGCGGCCGCCTCGCCGACCGTGTGGTGGCTGGACGGGTTCCCGAACGTCTGCGCCTGCGCCGAGGGAGTCAGGTACGGTGCCATCGCCTCGATCACCTCGGGCCGGACCGGCGAGGTCGCGGCGTGGTCGAGGTACAGCGGCGCATACGCGCGGCCGTGGTGCGAGGCGGCGGGGTCTGAGGCGGTGGGGTCCGGCGCGGCGGGGGAGGGCATGTCAGTCGATCCGGACGTCCAAGCCGAGATCCAGCGCCCGCGCGGAGTGCGTGAGCGCCCCGACCGAGATGACGTCGACGCCGGTCTCGGCGATGCCGCGCACGGTGTCGAGGCTCACGCCACCGGACGCCTCGACCGTCGCGGCGCCGTCGATGAGCGCGACGCCGGCCCGCAGATCCTCGAGGGAGAAGTTGTCCAGCAGCACGGTGTGCGCTCCGCCGGCCAGCACCGCGGGGATCTGGTCGAGGCGGTCCACCTCGACCACGACGTGCGCGGTGTGCGGCAGTGTCGCGATGGCCTCGCGCAGCGCGGTCGCGAGATCCCGGCCGCCACGGCTCAGCACGGCGAGATGGTTGTCCTTGGCCATGACGGCGTCGGACAGCGAGAAGCGGTGGTTGCGCCCGCCGCCGGCGGTGACCGCGTGCCGCTCGAAGGCGCGCAGGCCGGGCGTGGTCTTGCGGGTGTCGGCGATGCGCACGCCGGTGCCGGCGACGGCCGCGACGTACGCGGCGGTCAGGGTCGCGATGCCGCTGAGACGCTGGGTGAAGTTGAGGGCCACGCGCTCCGCGGTGAGCAGGCTCCTGGCGGATCCCGTGACGCTGGCGAGGACGTCCCCGGCCGCGAACGCGTCGCCGTCCGCGACGTGCAGGTCGACGATCACGGACGGATCCGTGAGCTCGAACGCGGCCGTGAACACGTCGCCGCCGGCGAGCACGCCCGCCTCCCGGGCGACCAGGTCGGCGGTCGCCGTGGCGTCGGCGGGCAGCAGCGTGGTGCTGGTCAGGTCGCCCCACGGAGCGTCCTCCTCCAGCGCGGCGCCGACGACACGGGTGAGGACGGCGGGGGTGATCATCGGGCTCCGATCAGCGCGGGGGAGGGTTCGAGGTGATGCGCGCCGACCGAGAAGGGCCGGGCGAGGGCGGCGAGGATCATCGGCTCGGCGACCTCGAGCAGGTTGCGGTCCTCGATCGCCGCGAGGGAGTGCCCGGCCGGAGGATCCGCACGCCACGCGCGGACGGTCGCGAGCGCCTCGGTCAGGCCCTCGCGGGTGCGCAGCGGGCCGACCAGACCCCACATCAGGTCGCGCAGGGCGGCACGGGAGAACGGCACGTCCTCGTCGACGGTCGAGCGAGCGAAGCGGGATGAGACGTCGTCCCCGTGAAGGTGCGTCCCGTCGCCTGCGGCCGCTCTGTGAGCGTGCCGAAGGGCGCTCGACGGCCACCAGGACGACTCAGAAGAGGAGAGCGCGGCCGCGGCCCTGGCTCCGAACACGGCGCCCTCTAGCAGCGAGTTCGACGCGAGCCGGTTGGCGCCGTGCACTCCGGTGCGGGCGGCCTCACCGACCGCGAACAGGCCGGGCAGGGTGGTGCGGCCGTCCGCGTCGGTCACGATCCCGCCCATCAGGTAGTGCGCGGCGGGCGTCACCGGGATCGGCTCCCGCGCCCAGTCGAACCCGCGTTCGCGGGTCACCCGGTCGATGGTCGGGAACCGCCGGGCGAGCCGGTCCCGGCCGATGGCCGTGGCGTCGAGCCGCACCGGACCGCCCTGCTCCTGCGCGCGGCGGACGATCGCCCGGGCGACGACGTCACGCGGGGCGAGCTCGCCGTCCGGGTGCGCGTCGAAAGCGAATCGGCGGCCGTCGTCGTCGATGAGGATCGCCCCCTCCCCGCGCACCGCCTCGGAGATGAGGAACGCGGATCCCGGCGCGGCCAGGATCGTGGGGTGGAATTGCACGAACTCGAGATCGGCGACCGCGGCTCCCGCGCGCAGCGCCGCGGCGATCCCGTCCCCGGTGCAGACCGCGGGCGCGGTGGTGTGCCGGAACAGCCGTCCGGCACCGCCCGTGGCGAGGATGACCGCATCGGCCGGGACGTCCTCGATCCGCCCGCGAGCCAGCAGCCGCGCGCCGCGTGCGGCACCTCGCCCGTCGACGAGCAGGTCGATCAGCGCGGTGTGCTCGCGGACCGGGATCTCGGCCTCGCGCACCCGCGCGGACAGCGCGGCGGAGATCGCCGCGCCGGTCGCGTCGCCGCCCGCGTGCGCGATCCGGGCGGCCGCGTGCGCCGCCTCGAGCCCGCGCAGCAGCCGGCCGGCGTCGTCGCGGTCGAAGGGCACCCCGCGGGCGATGAGCTCCGCGATCCGCTCCGGCGCGTCGTCGACCAGCACCTGCACGACCGCCGGATCCGACAGCCCCGATCCGGCGGCGAGGGTGTCCTCCGCGTGCGCGGCGGCGGAGTCGCCGGGCCCGTAGACGCCGGCGATCCCGCCCTGGGCGAGCGCCGTGGCGCCGTCGCCGAGCGCGTCCTTCACGACCACCTCGACGCGATGCCCTGCCTCGTGCGCGTGCAGCGCCGCGGTCAGTCCCGCGATCCCGCCGCCGATCACGATCACGCGGCGACCGCCGAGGGCGCTCATCAGGCCACCGCCCCTGCTCCCGCGGCCGGAAGGGGAGCCGGCTTCGCGGCGAGCATGCGCTCGAGGGCGACCCTGGCCGGGTCCGCGACGTCCGCCGTCACGGTGATGCGGTTGGGGGTGCGGCCGGCCACGAGCTCCTCGAGCACCCAGGCGAGATATCCGGGGTGGATCCGGTACATCGTCGAGCACGGGCAGACCACCGGGTCGAGGCAGAAGATCTCGTGCTGCGGGTACTGCGCCGCCAGCCGCCGCACCAGGTTGATCTCGGTGCCGATCGCGAAGGTGGTCGGCTCGGTGGCGGCGGCGATGGCCTTGCGGATGTAGTCGGTGGATCCCGCCTCGTCTGCGGCGTCCACGACCTCCATCGGGCATTCCGGGTGCACGATCACGCGCACGCCGGGATGCTCGGCGCGGGCCCGGTCGATCTGCGCGACCGTGAAGCGGCGGTGCACCGAGCAGAACCCGTGCCACAGGATCACCTCGGCGTCCTGCAGCTGCTCGGCGTCGTTGCCGCCGAGGGCCCGGCGCGGGTTCCACATCGGCATCCGCTCGAGCGGCACGCCCATCGCCTTCGCCGTGTTGCGGCCCAGATGCTGGTCCGGGAAGAACAGCACGCGCCGCCCGCGCGCGAACGCCCACTCCAGCACCGTGCGCGCGTTCGACGAGGTGCACACGATCCCGCCGTGGCGGCCGACGAAGCCCTTGATCGCGGCGGAGGAGTTCATGTACGTCACCGGGATCACCGGGACGCGGCCCTCCGCGTCGGGCTGGTCCAGCGGGCCGTACACGTCGGCGAGCTGCTCCCAGCACTCCTCGACCTGGTCGATGTCGGCCATGTCGGCCATCGAGCAGCCGGCGGCCAGGTTCGGCAGGATCACGGCCTGATCCGGTCCGGAGAGCAGGTCAGCGGTCTCCGCCATGAAGTGCACGCCGCAGAACACGATCGCCTCGGCGTCCGGGTGCTCCTTTGCGGCGGTCGCGAGCTGGAACGAGTCGCCCACGTAGTCGGCGTACTGCACGACCTCCTCGCGCTGATAGAAGTGCCCGAGGATCACGACGCGCTCGCCGAGGGTCCGCTTGGCGGCGCCGATGCGCTCGTGCAGCTCGGTCTCGGACGCCTCGCGGTACGCGGCCGGCAGCTCGCCCTGGCGCGGGGATCCGGTCGGGATCACGTCGCCCATCGAGGATCCGGGGCCGTAGCCGGGGACGGCGTCGAAGTTCCACGGGCCGGCGGCGAGGTCGGTCGCGCAGGTCTCCTCGGTGGAGGCGCCGGTGACGATCAGGCGGAGGGCGTGGTCGACGGACGGATCGCGCGGGTTCAGGTGCGTGGTGGTGCTCATGAGAGTCTCGTCTCTGCGTTGCGGTCTCTACGTTGCGGTCTCTGCGGGGGAGAGCGGGCCGCGATCGGCCAGCTCGACATCGCCCGCATCCCGGTACAGCCGGGCGGGACGGTGGCTTCCGGTGCGGAAGGCGTTGGTGGGCACGAGAGTCCTGGTCGCGTCGACCTGGCGGCGGAAGTTCGCCGGATCGAGCTTGCGGCCGAGGATCGTCTCGTACGCCTCGCGGAGGTCGGCGAGGGTGAACTCGGGCGGAAGGAATCCCTGTGCGACCCGGCTGTAGCCGACTTTGTTGCGCAGCCGCCACAGCGCGTACTCGATGATCTGCACATGGTCGAAGGCGACCGCGGGGAGGTCTGTGGCATCGAACCAGGCGACGTTCTCCGGATCCGAGCCGACCGCCTCCGCGGCCTCCTCCTCACGCAGCAGCGCCCAGTACACGACCGAGACCACGCGGGTCGGCGAGCGGTCGACGGCGCCGAACGCGTACAGCTGCTCCAGATAGCTCGGCGCCAGGCCCGTGGTCTCGGCGAGGGTGCGGGCGGCGGCGGCGGTCAGCCCCTCCCGCGCGTCGAGCCAGCCGCCCGGAAGCGCCCACGCGCCCTGGTACGGGTCGCGGGTGCGGCGGACCAGCGGGAGCGCGATCCGCGGCGAGGATCCTTCGGATCCCTGGAGGGCGCCGTCGCGGCGCAGCGTCAGGATCACCGTCGAGACGGCGACGCGGATGCCGTCCTCGGACTCCTCGCTTCTGGTCATGATGACTTTAACCTCCGGAAGCGATCTTATAGTCATCCTGACCAGAAGGCGACTTTGTTGCGGCGATCTCCCAGACTGCCGAGGACGGTGACCCTCGACACCCGCCCCGGCCGCCGCGGATTCCGGCCGCACGGCGGGCGCCGCGCACGATAGGATGAGCGGCAGAAACTGAACACGTGGCCGCACGGTCCGCGCGGGAGAGTCTGGTGAACGCAGCCGGACACCGAAGGAGCAAGCCTCCCCGCCAATCTCTCAGGTAACCGCACCGCGCAGATCCGGCCGCTCTGAAAAGCGACGGCGAGCGACGCTCGCCGTCCGCCGACGGTGAAAGCCCCTGTCCCGCCCTCGTGGCGCAGGGGCGAAGCTCTCAGGCCCATGACAGAGGGGGAGTTCTCGGATCCGTGCGCCGTGCGGATCCTCACCGATCCGCACGGGAGAGCTCCATGACAGACGACACCGCGCCGCGCGAGAGCGCGCCGCACGCCCGCAGAGTCACCCCGCTCCGGGAGCGCCACGAGGCGCTCGGAGCCTCGTTCACCGATTTCGGCGGCTGGCAGATGCCGGTCCGCTACACGTCCGATCTCGCCGAGCACCACGCGGTGCGCGAGAGCGCGGGCATCTTCGACATCTCGCACATGGCCGAGTTCACGATCATCGGCGCCGACGCCGCGCAGTTCCTCGACTACGCTCTCGCCGGCCGGCTCTCCGCGCTCGCCGTGGGCAAGGCGAAGTACTCGCTGCTGCTCGCCGAGGACGGCGGCATCATCGACGACGTCATCGTCTACCGCCTCGCCGACGACCGCTTCCTGATCATCTCGAACGCCGGCAACCGTGACGCCGTGCGCGAGGCGCTGCAGGATCGCACGCCGGGGATCGACGTCACCGTCGAGGACGTCTCGGACTCCTTCGCCCTCATCGCCGTGCAGGGCCCGAACGCCGAGGCGATCCTCGCAGCGACCGAGGGCATCGAGGACGTCTCGATCCCCTGGTCCGAGCAGAAGTACTACGCCTGGGCCGCGGCGACCTACCGCGGCAAGCCGCTGCTGCTGGCCCGCACCGGCTACACCGGTGAGGACGGTTTCGAGCTCCTCGTCGCCGCGGATGACGCCACCGCCCTCTGGGATGCCGCGCTCGCCGCCGGCGCCGGACGCGGACTGGTGCCGGCCGGCCTCGCCGCGCGAGACACGCTCCGTCTCGAGGCGGGCATGCCGCTCTACGGGCACGAGCTGACCCGCGAGACCAAGCCGGCCCAGGCCGGGCTCGGCCGCGTCGTCGTGACCGACAAGGAGAGCTTCGTCGGCAAGGACGGGGTCACGCCGGACGAGAGCGCCCGCGTGCTCATCGGCCTCGCCGCCGAGGGCCGTCGTGCCGGCCGGGCCGGGTATGCGGTGGTCACCGAGGACGGCACCGCCGTCGGCGAGATCACGAGCGGTGCGCTCAGCCCGACCCTCGGCCACCCGATCGCGATGGCCTTCGTCGATCCGGCCGTCGCCGACGGTGAGACGTCCCTGTTCCTCGACGTGCGCGGCACGAAGATCCCCGCGACCGTCACCGCCCTGCCTTTCTACCGGAGGAAGAAATGACCGATCTGAACACCCTGCGCTACAGCGAAGAGCACGAGTGGGTCGCCGTCGACGGCGCTTCCGCGACCATCGGCATCACGGACTTCGCCGCGGATGCCCTCGGCGACATCGTCTTCGTCGAGCTGCCGGCCGTCGGCACGTCCTTCAGCCGCGGCGACGTCTTCGGCGAGGCCGAGTCGACCAAGTCCGTCTCCGAGCTGTACGCGCCGGTCGACGGCACCGTCGTCGAGATCAACGATGCCGTGGTCGACGACCCGTCGCTGGTCAACTCCGCCCCGTTCGACGGCGGCTGGCTGATCAAGGTCTCCATCGCCGCGGGCGCCGTCGACGGTCTCCTCGACCGCGACGCGTACGTCGCGCACACGGAGGGCTGACGGTGAACCGTCCCGACCAGCACCGAGGGGCCGCGTTCGTCGACCGCCACATCGGCACCACCGCCGACGCCCAGCGGGCGATGCTCGAAGCGATCGGCATCTCCTCCGGCGCCGGCGAGCGTCCCGTCGATGCGCTCATGCGCGAGGCCGTCCCTGCCTCGATCCGCCCTTCGACAGGCTCAGGGACCGAAGCCGCCGATCGCGTCAGCGTGCTGCCCGCCGCCGCGAGCGAGGCTGAGGCCCTCGCCGAACTGCGCTCCCTCGCGAACCGCAACACGGTGAACCGCCCCATGATCGGCCTCGGCTATTACGGCACCATCACGCCCAGCGTGATCCAGCGCAATGTGCTGGAGAACCCGTCCTGGTACACCGCGTACACGCCGTACCAGCCGGAGATCTCGCAGGGCCGGCTGGAGGCGCTGATCAACTTCCAGACCATGGTCTCCGACCTCACGGGCCTGGACACCGCCAACGCGTCGATGCTGGACGAGTCGTCCGCGGTCGCCGAGGGCATGCTGCTCGCGCGGCGTGCCTCGAAGGCGAAGACCGACGTGTTCGTCGTCGACGCCGATGCGCTGCCGCAGACCAAGGCGCTGCTGGCGACGCGCGCCGACGCGGTCGGCATCGAGCTCGTCGAGCGGGACCTGGCCGCGGGCGAGACCCTTCCCGAGGAGCTGTTCGGCGTCTTCGTGCAGTATCCGGGCGCTTCGGGGCGGATCTGGGATCCGTCCGGGGTCATCGACGCCGCGCATGTCGCCGGCGGCCTCGCCGTCGTCGCGGCCGATCTGCTCGCGCTCACCCTGATCTCCTCGCCCGGCTCGCTCGGGGCGGACGTCGCGGTGGGGACCACGCAGCGCTTCGGCGTGCCGATGGGCTTCGGCGGCCCGCACGCCGGCTACATGGCGGTGCGCGCGGGCCTGGAACGCCAGCTGCCCGGCCGGCTCGTCGGCGTCTCGCAGGACGCGGACGGCCACCCGGCCTACCGCCTCGCCCTGCAGACCCGCGAGCAGCACATCCGCCGTGAGAAGGCGACGTCGAACATCTGCACCGCCCAGGTGCTGCTGGCCGTGATGGCCTCGATGTACGCCGTCTACCACGGCCCCGACGGGCTGAAGGAGATCGCCACCGGCGTCGCCGCCAAGGCCCGCTTCCTCGCCACCCAGCTGGAGAAGGCCGGCGCGGAGATCGTGCACGCCGACTACTTCGACACGATCACGGTGCGAGTGCCCGGGCAGGGCGACGCGATCGTCGAGAAGGCCCACGACGCCGGGATCCTGCTGCACCCCGTGGACGCCGACACCGTGAGCATCTCCGCCGACGAGACCACGACCTACGAGGACATCCTCGCCGTCGCGACGGTCTTCGGTGCGGGCGAGGGATCCTTCGCATACATCCCGGTGACGAGCGTGCCGGCCACGCTCGCGCGCCAGGACGAGTACCTCACGCATCCGGTGTTCCACGCGCACCGCTCCGAGACCGCCATGATGCGGTACCTGAAGAGCCTCGCCGACCGCGACTACGCGCTCGACCGCGGCATGATCCCGCTCGGATCCTGCACGATGAAGCTCAACGCGGCGACCGAGATGGCGTCGATCACCTGGCCGGAGTTCGCGCAGCTGCACCCCTTCGCCCCCGAGGCGGACGTGCGCGGCACGCTCGAGCTGATCGATCAGCTCGAGGCGTGGATGGCCGACGTCACCGGCTACGACGCGGTGTCCCTGCAGCCGAACGCCGGATCGCAGGGCGAGCTCGCGGGCCTGCTCGCGATCCGCGGCTACCACCTCGCGAACGGCGACGCCCAGCGCATCGTGTGCCTGATCCCGTCCTCCGCGCACGGCACGAACGCCGCCAGCGCGGTGCTGGCCGGCATGAAGGTCGTGGTCGTGGCCTGCGACGAGCTCGGCAACGTCGACCTCGGCGACCTGCGCGCGAAGATCTCCGCGCACGCCGACGAGATCGCCGCGCTCATGATCACCTACCCGTCCACGCACGGCGTGTACGAGCACGACGTGCTCGACATCACGGCCGCGGTGCACGAGGCCGGCGGCCAGGTGTACATCGACGGGGCGAACCTGAACGCCCTGCTCGGCTACTCCCGCTTCGGCGACCTGGGCGGAGACGTCTCGCACCTCAACCTGCACAAGACGTTCGCGATCCCGCACGGCGGCGGCGGGCCCGGCGTCGGACCCGTCGCGGCCAAGGCGCACCTCGCGCCGTACCTGCCGGGGCACCCGCAGGCGCAGCGCGCCGAACACGCGGGCGGTCACGTCTTCGAGGGCGGACCGGTCTCGGCGGCGCCGTACGGATCCGCCGGCGTGCTGCCGATCTCGTGGGCGTACGTGCGGATGATGGGCGCGGACGGCCTCCGCGACGCGACCGCCGCCGCCGTGCTCGCGGCGAACTACGTCGCCGCGCGCCTGGGCGAGCACTACCCGGTGCTGTACTCGGGAGAGCAGGGCCGCGTGGCGCACGAGTGCATCCTCGACCTGCGCCCGCTCAAGGAGGCGACCGGGATCACCGTGGACGACGTGGCCAAGCGCCTCATCGACTACGGCTTCCACGCCCCGACCATGTCGTTCCCCGTCGCGGGCACGCTCATGGTCGAGCCCACCGAGTCGGAGGATCTCGGCGAGCTGGAGCGCTTCGTGGAGGCCATGATCCAGATCCGCGCCGAGGCCGACGAGGTCGCGGCGGGCATCTGGCCTGCCGACGACAACCCGCTCGTGAACGCGCCGCACACCGCGGCGTCGCTGATCGCGGGGGAGTGGCAGCACGCCTACACGCGGGAGAAGGCCGCGTATCCGGTGCACGCCCTGATCGCGGGCAAGTACTGGCCGCCGGTGCGCCGCATCGACAACGCGTACGGCGACCGGAACCTGGTCTGCGCGTGCCCGCCGATCGAGGCGTTCGCGCTCTAGAGTCGCCAGGACAGCGTCCCGCCGGCGCCCGGGGAGCCTGCTCTCCGGGCGCCGGTGCGCGAGACCGCGCGTGAGATGGGGTCTCGCCGAGGATGACACCGCGGTTCGGCCCCCGGCTCAGGTCACCAGTGAGTAACGGTTAACGCAACCGGTTCGCAGGATCGGGCGTACGGCGGTTACCCTCGAGTATCCCTACACGTTCGACGATGAGCGTGCAGATTGTTGTTAATTGTCCACAGGAGGACACACGTGAAGCGCAACAAGATCGCCCTCGCGGGCATCGGGCTGCTCGCGATGGGCGCACTCGCCCTCGCCGGCTGCTCGAGCAAGAGCGGCGGAGAAGCCACCCCCACCACGGGTGGCGATTCGAAGGCCATCATCAAGGTCATGGGCAGCGAGCCCGAGAACCCGCTGATCCCGACCAACACCAACGAGGTGGGCGGCGGCAAGATCCTCGACTCGATCTTCGCGGGCCTTGCCTACTACGACGCCAAGGGCAAGCTCGTCAACGACATGGCCGACTCGATCAAGGTCGACGACGCCAGCGACCTGACGATCAAGCTGAAGCAGGGCAACACCTTCTCCAACGGCGAGAAGGTCACGGCCGACAGCTTCATCAACGCCTGGCAGTACGGCGCCCTGTTCTCGCACAAGCAGCTCAACCAGTCCTGGTTCAGCGACATCGAGGGCTTCAGCGACTCGGCGGACTCCCCGCTGACCGGCCTCAAGAAGACCGACGACTACACGTTCAGCATCAAGCTGTCGAACCCGGTCGCCTCCGACTTCTCGCAGCGCCTCGGCTACTCGGCCTACTACCCGCTGCCGTCCGACGCGATCAAGGACCCCGCCGCCTTCGGCGAGAACCCGATCGGCAACGGCCCGTACAAGTTCGCCAAGACGGGCGCGTGGCAGCACAAGGTGCAGCTCGACCTCGTCAAGAACGACTCCTACAAGGGCGGCCGTCAGGCGAAGAACGGCGGACTGACGTTCGTCTTCTACTCGACCCCCGACGCCGCGTACGCCGACCTGCAGGCGAACAAGGTCGACGTGATCGACCAGATCCCGTCCTCCGCGCAGCAGACGTTCGAGTCCGACCTGGGCGACCGTGCGGTCAACCAGCCGGCCGCGATCTTCCAGTCGTTCTCGCTCCCGGGCAACCTCGCGCACTTCACCGGTGACGAGGGCAAGCTGCGCCGCGAGGCGATCTCCATGGCGATCGACCGCGCCGCCATCACCAAGACGATCTTCAACAACACCCGCACCCCGGCCAGCGACTTCACCTCGCCGGTCATCGCGGGCTGGTCGGACAACCTCAAGGGCGCCGACGTGCTGAAGTTCGACGCCAAGAAGGCGAAGGACCTGTGGGCTCAGGCCGACAAGATCTCGCCGTGGAGCGGCACCTTCCAGATCGCCTACAACTCCGACGGCGGTCACCAGGCCTGGGTCGACGCGGTCGCCAACCAGCTGAAGAACAACCTCGGCATCGACGCCTCGGGCAACCCGTACGTCGACTTCGCCTCGCTCCGCAAGGACGTGAACGCACGCACGATCAAGACCGCGTTCCGCACCGGCTGGCAGGCCGACTACCCGGCGCAGTACAACTTCCTGCAGCCGCTGTACTCGACCAAGGCGTCGTCGAACGACACGGACTACTCGAACCCGGACTTCGACAAGCTCGTCGCGAAGGGCGCGTCCGAGACCGACCCGTCCGCGTCCACGAAGGACTACCAGCAGGCGCAGGAGATCCTCCTCAAGGACCTCCCGGCCATCCCGCTGTGGTACTCGAACGTGAACGGCGGCTTCGCCAAGGGCGTCAGCAACGTCCACTTCGGCTGGAACTCGGTTCCGCTGTACTACGAGATCACCAAGGGCTGACCAGCCCGAGGGATCACATCCGCGAGGCGGTGACGATCACGTCACCGCCTCGCGCGCTGTCGAAAACAGTGTCGTGCGCGTCGAACACGTGACACGATTCTCAGTGAGGCGTCAGGCCCGCGCAGACCGTGCCGGCACCCGAGGCGCCTCCTCATCTGGAGGGAGGGCGAATGATCGGTTACATCCTCAAACGCCTCTTGCAGGTGATCCCCGTGTTCCTCGGGGCCACTCTGCTCATCTACTTTCTGGTGTTCGCCATGCCCGGCGACCCCATCGCTGCGCTCTTCGGAGACAAGACGCCGAGCCCGCAGCTGCACGCCGCGCTGACCGCGCAATACCACCTCGATCAGCCGTTCATCGTGCAGTACGGCTACTACCTGGCGGGGATATTCCGCGGAGACATGGGCACCACGTTCTCCGGCCAGTCCGTGAACGACGTCCTGGCGGCGACGCTGCCGGTCACGGGACGCCTCGCGGTGATGGCGATCGGGATCGAGTTCCTGCTCGCGATCATCATCGGGACGTTCTCGGCGCTGCGCAAGGGCGGGATCTTCGACAACGCCATGCTGGTGCTCTCGCTGATCTTCATCTCGCTGCCGATCTTCGTGCTGGCCTTCCTGGCGCAGTACTTCCTGGCGGTGAAGCTGCAGTGGTTCAGCCCGACGGTGGGCGCCGACAACGACTGGGGCGGCATGTGGCTGCCCGCGCTCGTGCTCGGTGTGAGCCTGTACGCGACGAGCATGCGCCTGATGCGCGGCTCCGTCATCGACACGCTCAACCAGGACTGGGTGCGCACCGCGTACAGCAAGGGACTGCCGAAGCGCAGGGTCGTCCCCGTGCACGTGCTGCGCAACTCGCTCATCCCCGTCATCACGAACTCCGCGACCAACTTCGGCGTGCTGCTGGTGGGTGCGACGGTCACCGAGGCGATCTTCAACGTCCCCGGCGTCGGCAACACCCTCTTCCACGCCACGCTGCAGCACGAAGGGCCGACCATCGTCTCCTTCGTGACCGTGTTCGTGATCATCTACGTGCTCGTCAATCTGGTCGTCGACATGCTCTATGGCCTGCTCGACCCGAGGATCCGCTATGTCAAGTGACACCAGCGCGACGCATTACGTCGCCCCCATCAGAGAGACCACCATCGCGGTCGACACGGTCAAGGTCGGCGAGAAGCCGTCGAACCTGTGGCGCGACGCGTGGGCGGACATCCGCCGCCGCCCGATGTTCTGGGTCTCGATCGTCATCGTCCTGGTCGTGCTGCTCATG
Organism: Microbacterium sp. 22242; assembly: GCF_052045495.1. Taxonomy (NCBI): domain Bacteria; kingdom Bacillati; phylum Actinomycetota; class Actinomycetes; order Micrococcales; family Microbacteriaceae; genus Microbacterium; species Microbacterium sp. 22242. The sequence continues at coordinate 238,521 of NZ_JBQEOZ010000001.1, forward strand.
GCCGTCTGGCCGACGCTGTTCACGCAGACCCCGCCGAACAGCAACTGCCAGCTGTCGGACTCCAACAGCGGGCCGACCGCCGGGCACCCGCTCGGCTTCACGTTCCAGGGCTGCGACATCTACGCCCGCACGGTGTGGGGGGCGCGCACGTCGATCTCCGTCGGCCTGATCGCCACGATCATCGGCTCGGTCATCGGTCTCGTCATGGGTGCGCTGGCCGGCTTCTACGGAGGCTGGCTGGACGGCGTGCTCTCGCGCGTCGGAGACGTCTTCTTCTCGATCCCGTACATCCTCGCGGCCGTCGTCGTGATGAGCGTCTTCTCGCAGTTCCGCAACGTCTTCACGCTCGCGCTCGCGATCGGCGGGTTCGCCTGGGCGTCGACCGCGCGCGTGGTCCGCGCCGAAGTGCTGCGGGTGCGGCAGGCCGACTTCGTGATGGCCTCGCAGGCGCTGGGCAAGTCCAAGTTCGGCACGCTCATGACGCATGTCGTCCCGAACGCGATCGCCCCGCTGCTCGTGGTCACCACGCTGAGCCTCGCCGCGGCGATCGTCGCGGAGGCGACGCTGTCCTTCCTCGGCGTCGGGCTCGGCAGCGGCACGATGTCCTGGGGCAACGACATCAGCCAGGCGCAGCAGTCGCTGCGCGTGGCTCCGATGGCCCTCATCTACCCGTCGATCGCGCTGACCGTCACCGTCCTCGCGTTCATCATGCTGGGCGAGCTCGTGCGAGACGCCCTCGACCCGAGAGCGAGGGCGCGCCGATGAGCGCTGCGACCGACACTCCGCTGCTGCGGATCCGCGATCTCAAGGTCGCGTTCGACACCCAGTCCGGATCCCGCGAGGTGCTGCACGGGGTGAACCTCGAGCTGTTCGCGGGGGAGACCCTGGCGATCGTGGGCGAGTCCGGTTCGGGCAAGTCCACCACGGCCTCGGCGATCATCAACCTCCTGCCCGGCACCGGGCACGTGACCGCCGGCAGCATCATGCTCGACGGCCAGGAGCTGACCGAGCTCACGTCGCGCCAGATGGAGCGGCTGCGCGGTCGCGAGATCGGCTACGTGCCGCAGGATCCGATGTCCAACCTCAACCCGGTGTGGTCCATCGGCTTCCAGGTGAAGGAGGCCGTCCGTGCGAACGGGCTCGCCACCGGACGCAAGGACATCGAGGCGCGCGCCATCGAGGTGCTGCAGCAGGCGGGCCTCGCGGACGCCGCGAAGCGGCTGCACCAGTATCCGCACCAGTTCTCCGGCGGCATGCGGCAGCGCGCGCTGATCGGCATCGGACTCGCGGCCGACCCCAAGCTGCTCATCGCGGACGAGCCCACCTCGGCGCTCGACGTGACCGTGCAGCGCGTGATCCTCGACCACCTGGCCACGCTCACGCGCGAGAAGGGCACCTCGGTGCTGCTGATCACGCACGACCTGGGTCTGGCCGCGGAGCGCGCCGAGAAGATCATCGTCATGCAGAACGGCGAGATCGTCGAGTCGGGGCCGAGCCGGGAGATCCTGGAGAATCCGCTGCACCCGTACACGAAGAAGCTCGTCGCGGCGGCGCCCAGCATCGCGTCGCAGCGCATCCAGGCGGTCGCGGAGCGGCGGGGCATCGAGACCAGCGACGACATCGCGGGCATCCCGCCCGCGATCAGCGTGCGCGACCTGACCAAGGATTACAAGATCCGTCAGGGCCAGTTCCGCAGCGTCCCGTTCCGCGCCGTCGACGCCGTGTCCTTCGACATCCCGAAGGGCAAGACGCTCGCGCTGGTGGGCGAGTCCGGCTCGGGCAAGTCGACCGTCGCCAAGATGGTGCTCAAGCTCGAGCAACCCACCTCGGGGACCATCGAGATCGACGGATCCGACGTGTCGGACCTGTCCGGTCGGGAGACGCTCGCGCTCCGCCGGCGCATGCAGCCCGTGTTCCAGGACCCGTACGGGTCCATGGATCCGCTGCGCAACATCGGCAACACGATCTCGGAGCCGCTGGACATCCACGGCGTCGGCGATCAGGCCTCGCGCCGGGCGCGCGTCCTGGAGCTGCTGGATCAGGTCTCGCTGCCGCGGGAGCTGGCGACGCGGTACCCGAACGAGCTCTCCGGCGGTCAGCGGCAGCGTGTGGCGATCGCCCGTGCGCTGGCGCTCAAGCCCGACATCGTCGTCCTCGACGAGGCGGTCTCGGCCCTCGACGTGCTCGTGCAGGACCAGATCCTGAAGCTCCTCGCAGAGCTGCAGAGCGAGCTCGAGCTCACCTATCTGTTCATCACGCACGACCTCGCGGTCGTGCGCGTCGCGGCCGACCTGGTCTGCGTGATGGAGAAGGGCAAGCTCGTCGAGCAGGGCACGGTCGACGAGATCTTCGCCAATCCGCAGCAGGAGTACACCGACCGGCTGCTCCAGGCGATCCCCGGGGTGTCGATCCCCCTGGGCAGCGGAGGCGCGAGCGGCCTCCCCGCGTGAGTTCGATCGAGCACCTGCCCGTGGGCGCGCGGACCTACCGCGCGTCCACGGGCATCGCCGTGCTGGTGGTGTGCGCCGCGCTGTCGGTCTTCCTGCTCGGCGACGCGGTGATCCGCGGCAGCTGGGCGCTGATGCTCCTGTACGCGCCGTGGGTGCTGCTCGTGCTCTGGCTGATCTACGAGCTCAGCGTGGTGTCGAGAGTCCGCGTCGACGAAGAGGGGGTGGTGGTGCAGAACTTCCTGCGCCGCACCTCGTTCGGCTGGCGCCGGGTCACCGACCTGGATCTGCGCTGGCAGCTCGACTTCCATCTCGAGGACGGCCGGAAGCTGTCCTGCTGGGGCGGGCCGGGCCGGATCCAGTCGCCGCGGATGAGCCGCACCGGGGACGAGATCAGGATCCCGGCGTCCCTGCGCACCCTCGGCGAGGTCCGTGCGCGCTGGGAGCACGCGCTCGAACAGGAGAAGGGCGCGGACGCGCCGATCCGGCGGAGCTGGGACTGGCCTGCGATCGGCGCTCTCGTCGTGATCGCGGCCGGGGCCGTGATCGCGATCGTGGTCACCCGCTGACCTGCTTGCCGCGAGACCGAACTTCCGTCCCGAGACCGACGTTGTTATCGTCGGTCTCGGGACGCCAGGTCGGTTTCGCGGCCAGCGCGTGCTCACGTGAGGCTGCGACGTCCGCGGGGGTCACGCCAGGTCGCGCAGGGTCGCAAGCAAGGCGGCATCACTGCGACGAGGACGCGGGACGCCGCCGTGCGCGAGGATCCCGATCAGCAGGTCAGTGGCGCGGATCTCGCTCCAGCCCCAGCGCAGGAGGCCCGAGGCTTGGCGGCGCAGGCGAGACTCGCGCTCCTTCTCACGTCGGATCGCGACGGTCGGGTCGTCGAGCGTTCCGTCGTACTTGAGCTGCCCGTCGGACTCGCCGATGAGCCTGCGGCTCCGCCAGTAGAAGTCCGCGCGGTCGAGATACCCGTCCAGGCGGAACTCGACCTGCAGCTCGGGCAGCTCGAACCCCGCCGCTTCCATAACCCCGATGCTCAGTGACTCGAGAGGGCTTGCCGGCACACCCGAGGCGCGTTCGAGAGCCCACCGTGCTCTGCGGCGCCCTCGAGAGGTCGTCCGGCTCTCGTTGATCGCTCGCAGCTGCTCAGGATTCGGCCTCCGGACACGACGAAGCAGTGCGTCGGCGTAGGCGAGGCCCTCGATCGGCGGCACGGAGCGGGCGACATCGACGATCGTGTCCGGGACCCCTGTGAGCAGGACACCATCGAGTTCCTCGATCTCGCGCTCCCGATTGCCGGTGTGGACACGGATCCGCCCCGCGGTTCGACTGGATCCGAGCGGCACGAGCACATGAACCGGCTCGTCGACACGGCCGAGGTAGACCCCGCGAAGAGCCGCGGCTGAGACCCCGCAGAACACGCTGTCCGGATCCTTCAACGCGACGGCGTGCACCTGTGCGAGGTATCGGCTCCAGCGCGGCAAGCGCCGCCAGTCCGCGGAATCGGCGTAGACGCCGGGCAGGATCCTCACGACCTCGCCACGATGCCAGGCACGGTTCAGCAGGCTCGCGTTCACGGAGTCGCTCGGTCGGAGCAGTTCGACAGGGACCGGCACGATGGCATCTTGCGCGACCGGTCCGGAGGGTGCGAGGTCGATGGTGCTCATCGACCGATCCTGTCCCTCACGCGCCGCCACCTGCACGCGTGAAGAGGAAGCCGTGCACAACCTCTCGGACGCCCGGCATGTGGAGGACAGTAGCTGTTGACCCCGAAACCGAACCTCCGTCCCCAGACCGAGCGTCTGATCGTCGGTTTCGGGACGCAGCTTCGGTCTCGCGGCCGGCGACGGAGCCGAGGACGAAGCCGACGACGCGGCTGACGACGGGGCCGACGACGGGCCGACCACGGCGGCCGCGGTGGGGGCTGCGGTCAGTGCCCGGGCAGCCCGAACAGCGCGGGCCAGGTCGAGGCCGCCCACGGGTAGCCGACGAAGGCCGCGGCGTCGATGAGGAAGTGAGCGACGAGGAACGGCAGCAGCCGGCCGGTGCGCAGGAACAGGAAGCCGAACAGCAGCCCCATCGCGAGGTTGCCGATGAAGGCTCCTGGGCCCTGGTACAGGTGGTAGCTCGCCCGCAGCACCGAGGTGCTCAGCACGATCGTCCACGGGCCCCAGCCGAGCTGGCGGAGCCGCGCGAACAGGTAGCCCAGCACCACGACCTCCTCCTGCACCGCGGCGCGCGCCGCCGACAGCAGCAGGACCGGAACGGTCCACCAGTAGGCGCTCTGCGCGCCGGGATCCACCGCCACGAACATTCCGAGCAGGCGCCCGGCGAGGTACAGCGCGAGTCCCGGGACCCCGATCGCGACCACGAGGCCGAGCCCCCACGCGGTGTCCCGCCCGACCCGGGCGCCGTCCAGCCCCAGCGCGCCCAGGTGCGGGCGGGACGCGCGCCAGAGCAGGAAGCACACCAGCAGCACCGGCGCCAGCGAGAAGGCGATGCCCAGCAGCTGGTAGACGAGGTCGAACAGCTCACGGCTGGACTGCGCGGGGTTCAGCGTCGCGGTCTGATCGGCCAGCGGCGTGCTCAGCGTGAGCCGGTCGAGCAGCTGCACCACGGCGTAGACCGCGGACTGCCCGAGGCCCAGGGCGAGCACGATCGCGATCTCCCAGCCGAGTCGTGTCCTGGACGGCGCATCCGGGGGAGCGGGCGGCAAGGCGATCCTCATGCGTCGAGCGTACGGCGCGGCGTGAGGGATCCGCCCCGCAGAGGACGTCCAGGAGCGGTGATGTATCCTGAAGAGTCCGGAATCCCGGACCAACCCCCTTTTCTGCTGAGGACTTCATTCATGGCGCACGCCCTCCGTTCCGATCTCCGCAACGTGGCCATCGTCGCGCACGTCGACCACGGCAAGACCACGCTGGTCGACGCCATGCTCCGCCAGACGGGATCGTTCGGCGAGCACGCGCACGTCGAAGAGCGCGCCATGGACTCGAACGACCTCGAGCGCGAGAAGGGCATCACGATCCTCGCCAAGAACACGGCGATCACCTACAGCGGCAAGCACACCGACACCCCGGTCACGATCAACGTGATCGACACCCCGGGCCACGCCGACTTCGGCGGCGAGGTCGAGCGCGGCCTGTCCATGGTCGACGGCGTCGTGCTGCTCGTGGACGCCTCGGAGGGTCCGCTGCCGCAGACCCGCTTCGTGCTGCGCAAGGCGCTCGAGGCCAAGCTGCCCGTGATCCTGCTGGTGAACAAGACCGACCGCCCGGACGCCCGCATCGCCGAGGTCGAGGAGGAGGCCCACGACCTGCTGCTGGGCCTCGCGTCCGACCTCGTCGACGACGTGCCCGACCTCGACGTCGACGCGCTGCTCGACGTGCCGGTGGTCTACGCCTCCGGCCGTGCCGGCGCCGCGTCGCGCAACCGTCCCGCCAACGGCGAGCTGCCCGACAACGACGACCTCGAGCCGCTGTTCGAGGCGATCCTCGAGCACGTCCCCGCCCCGCACTACGACGACGAGGCGCCGCTGCAGGCCTGGGTCACCAACCTCGACTCCAGCCCGTTCCTCGGCCGTCTCGCCCTGCTGCGCGTCTTCAACGGCACGCTGAAGAAGGGCCAGACCGTGGCCTGGGTCCGCTCCGACGGCTCCACCAGCAACGCCCGCATCACCGAGTTGCTGAAGACCCGCGCCCTGGAGCGCTACCCGGCCGAGTCGGCCGGCCCCGGCGACATCGTCGCGATCGCCGGCTTCGAGGACATCACGATCGGCGAGACCATCGCCGACCCCGAGGACGTCCGCCCGCTGCCGGCCATCACGGTCGACGACCCCGCGATCTCGATGACGATCGGCACCAACACCTCGCCGCTCGTCGGCAAGGTCAAGGGGCACAAGCTGACCGCCCGCATGGTCAAGGACCGCCTCGACCGCGAGCTCATCGGCAACGTCTCGCTCAAGGTCGTCGACATCGGCCGTCCCGACGCGTGGGAGGTGCAGGGTCGCGGCGAGCTCGCCCTGGCGATCCTCGTCGAGAACATGCGCCGCGAGGGCTTCGAGCTCACGGTCGGCAAGCCGCAGGTGGTCACGAAGAAGATCGACGGCAAGACCTACGAGCCGTTCGAGCACCTCACGATCGACGCCCCCGAGGAGTACCTCGGCGCGATCACCCAGCTGCTCGCGACCCGCAAGGGCCGCATGGACAACATGATCAACCACGGCACCGGCTGGGTGCGCATGGAGTTCATCGTCCCCTCGCGCGGCCTCATCGGCTTCCGCACCGAGTTCCTCACCACGACCCGCGGCACCGGCATCGCGAACGCGATCTCGCACGGCTACGAGCCGTGGGCCGGGCACATCGTGACCCGCCAGAACGGTTCGATCGTGGCCGACCGGTCCGGCGTCGTCACGCCGTTCGCGATCATCGCCCTGCAGGAGCGGATGTCCTTCTTCGTGCAGCCCACGCAGGAGGTCTACGAGGGCATGGTCATCGGCGAGAACTCGCGCAGCGACGACATGGACGTGAACATCACCAAGGAGAAGAAGCTCACCAACATGCGCTCCTCCACGGCCGACACGTTCGAGTCGATGACCCCGCCGCGCACCCTCTCGCTCGAGGAGAGCCTCGAGTTCGCGCGCGACGACGAATGCGTCGAGGTCACGCCGGAGATGGTCCGGATCCGCAAGGTCACCCTCGACCAGACGATCCGCGCCCGCGAGACCGCGCGGCTGAAGCGCCAGGACGCGAACGCCTGATCGAGCGCCTCTGCGACGGGCCCCGTCCTGCTCCGGCAGGCGGGGCCGTCTGCGTTCCGCCCGCGTGGCCGGCCCGGCCGGGGGCGGTCAGCGCAGCTCGGAGATGAGCACGGCCGAGGTGCCGGGGACGAGCGCCTCGAAGACGTGGCCGGCGTCGCCCGGGTAGGACAGGTAGTCGCCCGGACGCAGCTCCTCCGCCGCGTCGGACGGCCCGACGAGGGCGCGCCCGCTGATCAGCACGACGTGCTCGGTCGTGCCCGCGTGGTGCGGCAGCGAGCGACGAGGCTCTCCGGGCTCCGCCTGGATGATGTAGAGGTCCCGGCGTGCACCGGGCGGACAGGCGGCGACGAGCGTAGCGACGTAGGGCGCGGCCGCCGAGGGCACACCCGCGTACGCGCCGGCGCGGATGAGGGTGGGTGCGCTCACCCGCTCCTCCACGAACGCAGCGAACGGCAGGCCAAGAGCATCCGCGATCGCCCACAGCGTCTCGACGCTCGGCCCGGTGGATCCGCTCTCCAGCTGCGACACCGTCGCCTTGGACACGCCGGCGCGGCGGGCGAGCTCCGAGACCGAGATGCCGGCCGCCTCGCGCTCGCGACGGAGGGACCGGGAGATGCGCTCGCGGAGATCGTCCATGCGGCCAGTATCCCAAACGATCGTTCATCTTGACAGACACCGGGGCGTTGTTCAGAATGATGGTCATGCGTTCAGCAGAACGAACGACCGGGCGGGATGGCGCGGGGATCGCCGCCGAGGTCCGCGTCGCGCGCCGGGAGGGCATCGGGGTCGCGCTCGCGACCAGCGCCTACGGCATCTCCTTCGGCGCGCTCGCGGTCGCGAGCGGGTTCGACGTGTGGCAGACCTGTGTGCTGAGCCTGGTGATGTTCACCGGGGGATCGCAGTTCGCGTTCGTCGGCGTGATCGGCGCCGGAGGGATCGCGGCGGCGCCCGCCGCGATCGCCTCCGCACTGCTGCTGGGCGTGCGCAACGTCGCGTACGGGATCCGGATGTCGCCCGTGATCGGCCGCGGCGTGTTCCGCCGGGCGGCCGCGGCGCAGTTCACGATCGACGAGTCCACTGCGGTGTCGCTCGCGCAGCGATCTCCGCGCGCCAGGACGGCGGGCTTCTGGATCACCGGCCTCGGCATCTATCTCGGGTGGAACCTGAGCACCCTGCTCGGGGCGCTGCTGGGCGATGTGCTGGGGGATCCGAAGACGTACGGGCTCGACGCGGCGGCGGCTGCCGCGTTCCTCGCGCTGCTCTGGCCCCGGCTGCGGCGGCGCCAGGCGATCGCGGTCGGGATCGCCGCCGCGGCCGTGGCGACCGTGCTCACGCCCGTGCTCATCCCCGGTCTGCCGGTGCTCGTCGCCGCGCTCGTCGCGATCGCGGTGGGCTGGTTCGACTGGCTCGGGCCGCGGAACGTGTCCGAGGAGACGGAGAAGACGGCATGACGATGTGGAACGCGGTGCTGCTCGCGGCGATCGGCTGCCTGGCGCTCAAGGGCATCGGCTACCTCGTGCCCGCCTCCGCGCTGGAGGCGCCGCGACCCGCGCGCATCACGGACCTGCTCACCGTGGCGCTGCTCGCCGCGCTCGTTGCCGTGCAGGCGCTGGCGTCGGGGCAGCACGTCGTCGTGGACGCCCGGGTGCCCGCCGTGCTCGTCGCGGCGGGGCTGCTGTGGCTGCGGCAGTCGTTCCTCGTCGTGGTGATCGCCGCGGCCGCGGTGGCCGCGCTGCTGCGGCTGCTCGGCTGGGCCGCCTGAGCCGGGGACCGTCCGGGGCGGGACAGCGCGTGCACAGCCGTCGTCGCTAGGCTCGTCGGGTGCGTGGAACGGGGAAGAGATGAGCGTGATCGCCCGGGTGCTGTCGTGGATCGCCCTGTTCGTCGTCGGCGCGGTGTTCGGTCTCGCCGCGACCGTGACGCACGCCTCCTCACTGTCCTCGCTGCCCTGGGTCGCGAAGACGCCGGTGCTCGCGGCGACGCTGGGATCCGGCGCTCTCGGCATCGTGCTCGGCGCGCTGGCCTGCGGCGGCATGCTGCTCGCGGTGCGCCTGTTGCTGCGGGACCGCTGGGCGGCGCTCGTCACCGGCCTCGGCATGCTCGCCGGCATGGTGGTCATCTCCGGCACCGGGCCCGGGGGATCGGTGATCGTGCCGAACGACGTCTTCGGCGTCATCTGGACCTGGACCGTCGCCGGCATGGTGCTGCTCGTGGCCGCCTGGCCGGACTTCTCCCGGATCCGCCGGCTGCAGGAGGTCCGCCGCCTGCAGGAGCAGCAGGCCGCCGCCGCGCTGGGACCGGCACAGGGGCCGGGCGAGAGGATCCCGGACGGGTCGTAGACTGGAGCGGTGACGTATGTGATCGCTCTTCCCTGTGTCGATGTGAAGGATCGTGCCTGCATCGACGAGTGCCCGGTGGACTGCATCTACGAGGGTGAGCGTTCGCTGTACATCCACCCGGACGAGTGCGTGGACTGCGGGGCGTGCGAGCCGGTGTGCCCGGTCGAGGCGATCTACTACGAGGACGACCTGCCCGAGGAGTGGGCGGACTACTACAAGGCGAACGTGGAGTTCTTCGACGAGATCGGATCCCCCGGCGGTGCCGCCAAGGTCGGCGTCTACTCGTTCGACCACCCCCTCATCGCCGCCCTCCCGCCGCAGGGGGAGTAGTGGGCGTCCGCGACCTCGCCGACTATCCCTGGGACGCCGTCGTCGCGTATCGCGAGCGCGCCGCCGCCCATCCGGGCGGGATCGTCGATCTCGCGATCGGCTCGCCGGTCGACCCGACCCCGGACATCATCCGGCAGGCCCTCGCCGAGGCGACCGACGCGCACTCCTACCCGCAGACGGTCGGCACGCCGCCGCTGCGCGAGGCCATCGTGGAGTGGTACGCGCGCCGGCGCGGAGTCCCAGATCTGCGCATCGACAACGTGCTGCCGACCATCGGCTCGAAGGAGCTCGTCGCGCTGCTGCCGACGCTGCTCGGGATCGGCGCGGGCGACATCGTGGTGCAGCCGCGGGTCGCGTACCCGACCTACGCGGTGGGTGCGACCGTCGCCGGCGCGGCCGTGGTGTCCGAGGACGACCCCGCTCGCTGGCCCGAGGGCGCCAAGCTGATCTGGATCAACACGCCCGGCAATCCGGACGGCCGCACCTGGACCGTCGACGAGCTCGCCGCCGCGGTGCGCCGCGCGCGCGAGCTGGGCGCTGTCCTGGCCAGCGACGAGTGCTACGCCGAGCTGGGCTGGGACGGCCGCTGGGCCACGGAGCCCGTGCCCTCGGTGCTCGATCCGCGCGTCACCGGCGGCACCAGGGCCGGGCTGCTCTCCGTGTACTCGCTCAGCAAGCAGTCCAACCTCGCCGGGTATCGCGCCGCGTTCGTGGCCGGATGCGCACGCGTCGTCGGCGACATCCTCACCGCGCGCAAGCACCTCGGGCTCATGCCGCCGGCGCCCGTGCAGCACGCCATGGCTGTCGCGCTCCGCGACGATGAGCACGTGGCCGTGCAGAAGGAGCGCTACCGGCGGCGCAGGGACCTGCTGCGCCCCGCGCTCGTCGAGGCGGGCTTCCGCATCGACGGCTCCGAGGCGGGGCTGTACCTGTGGGCCACGCAGGGCCGCGACGCCTGGGAGTCGATGGGTGCGCTCGCGGATCTCGGCATCCTGGCCGGCCCCGGCCCGTTCTACGGCGACTTCTCCGCCGAGCACGTGCGGCTCTCGCTGACCGCCCCTCTTGAGCGCGTCGAGGCGGCCGCCGCGCGGCTGCGCGGCCGGGATTCGTAGGTTCCCGCAGGAAGACCGCCCGACTCTTGGCGGTTGTCACAGTAGGTTCCCACGCGGGCTAGGCTGTATGAGCGACGCGATCGCGTGCCCACCGGCCTGATCGCGCATCCCCCACACGAGACAGCATGAGGAGGTCTGCGTGAGCGCAGCGGGCGAGCGGCCTACGAAGGCGACGCTGACAGTAGGCGAGACGACCGCGGAGTTCCCGATCCTGCATGGGACCGATGGACACGCCAGCATCGACTTCTCCACCCTGACCAGGCAGACCGGGCACACCGGCCTGGACTACGGCTTCGTGAACACGGCCTCCACCAAGAGCGAGATCACGTTCATCGACGGCGACAAGGGCATCCTGCGCTATCGCGGATACCCGATCGAGCAGATCGCGAACACCTGCTCGTACCTCGAGGTCGCCTGGCTGCTCATCTACGGCGAACTGCCCAGCGCCACGGAGCTCGCCGAGTTCGACGAGAAGATCCGCCGGCACACGCTGCTGCACGAGGATCTGAAGCACTTCTTCTCCGCGCTGCCGCACACGGCGCATCCGATGTCGGTGCTCTCCAGTGCGGTCGCCGCGCTCTCGACCTACTACGAGGGCGAGACCGACGTGCACAACCCCGAGCACGTCGAGCTGAACATGGTCCGCATGCTCGCGAAGCTGCCGGTCATCGCCGCCTACGCGCACAAGAAGAGCGTGGGTCAGGCGTTCCTCTACCCGGACAACTCGCTGAGCTTCGTGGACAACTTCCTCAAGCTCAACTTCGGCGTGCACAGCGAGCCCTACGAGATCAACCCGGTGATGTCGCGCGCGCTCGAGCTGCTGCTGATCCTGCACGAGGACCACGAGCAGAACGCGTCGACGTCCACCGTGCGCCTGGTGGGATCCACCGGCGCGAACCAGTTCGCGTCGATCTCGGCCGGCATCCAGGCGCTCTCGGGCCCGCTGCACGGCGGGGCGAACGAGGCCGTGCTGACGATGCTCGGCCAGATCCGCGAATCCGGTCAGAGCGTGCAGCGCTTCGTGGAGCGGGTCAAGAACAAGGAAGACGGCGTGAAGCTCATGGGCTTCGGGCACCGCGTCTACAAGAATTACGACCCGCGCGCGAAGCTGGTCAAGGCGGCAGCGGACGAGGTGCTCGCCGAGCTCGGCGTGACGGATCCGCTCCTCGACCTCGCGCGTGAGCTCGAGGAGGTGGCCCTCGCGGACGACTACTTCCAGGAGCGTCGCCTGTACCCGAACGTCGACTTCTACACCGGCGTGATCTACAAGGCCATGGGTTTCCCGACCCGGATGTTCACGGTGCTCTTCGCGATCGGGCGCCTGCCGGGCTGGCTCGCGCAGTGGCGCGAGCTGAACCTCGATCCGCAGACCAAGATCGGCCGCCCGCAGCAGCTGTACACGGGTGCTGCCGAGCGCGAGTTCCGCCGGTCCTGACCGCCGCGCGACGCAGGACGACGAAAGAGGGGGATCCGATCGGATCCCCCTCTTGTCGTACGGCGACGAGCGCGTGTCAGCGCGCGGTCGGCGTGCCCTGCGGTCGCGAGGACCGGCGGCGCCGGCGGCGTGCCGGCGCCTCGCCCTGCGTGGCCGGGTGCTGCGCGGCGGGGTGCTGCGCGGCGCGGAGGTGGCCCTGGTGCGCGGCGGCCTGGCGGGGCTCACCCTGGCGGGGCTGGCCCTGGCGGGGCTGGCCCTGCCGCGGCTGACCGTGGCGGGACTGACCCTGTCCGGCGGGCTTCTTCGGCGCCTGACGCTGCGGCTGCTGCACCGGCGCGGGCTTCACGTAGGCGGCGGTCTCGCCGACCAGCGCCGCGACGACCGGGGAGGACGCCGAGACCTGCTCGATGTCGACGGCGATCTTGGCCTTGCGCAGCAGGTCCTTCGCATCGCGGCGCTGCTCCGGGAGCAGCACCGTGACGACGGTGCCCGCGGCGCCGGCGCGCGCGGTGCGTCCGGAGCGGTGCAGGTAGGCCTTGTGCTCTGCGGGCGGGTCCACGTGCACGACGAGGTCGACGTCGTCCACGTGCACGCCGCGCGCGGCCACGTCGGTGGCGACGAGCACGCGCACGCCGCCGTCGGCCGGGTCGGCCGAGAAGGCGGCGAGGTTGCGCTCGCGGGCGCCCTGCGCCAGGTTCCCGTGCAGGTCGACGGAGGGGATCCCCGCGGCGGTGAGCGCCTTGGCGAGCTTCTTGGCCTGGTGCTTGGTGCGGGTGAACAGGATGCGGCGGCCGGCGCCGGAGGCGAGGGTCTGCACGAGCGTCTTCTTCGCATCGGCGTCGGCGATCTCGAGCACGCGGTGGGTCATCTCGCCCACGGGAACGCTGGACTCGTCGACCTCGTGGCTGACCGGACGGGACAGGAACCGGCGTGCGAGCACGTCGATGCCGTTGTCGAGCGTCGCGCTGAACAGCAGACGCTGACCATCCGAGGGGGTCGCCGCGAGGATGCGGGTGACGCCGGGCAGGAAGCCCAGGTCGGCCATGTGGTCGGCCTCGTCGAGCACGGTGACTCGCACCCCGTCGAGCCGCACGACGCCCTGCTTCATGAGGTCCTCGAGGCGACCGGGGCACGCCACGAGGATGTCGACGCCGCGGCGCAGCGCCTCCTCCTGGGGGCGCTGGCTGACACCGCCGAAGACGGTGGCCACGCGCAGGTTCGCGGCCTGGGCGAGCGGCGCGATCACCGCGGCGATCTGCGAGGCGAGCTCGCGGGTCGGGGCGAGCACCAGCCCGTGCGGGTGCTGCGGGCGTGCCTTGGTGCCGCTGAGACGGGCGACCAGGGGGATCGCGAAGGCGAGCGTCTTGCCGCTGCCGGTGCGGCCGCGGCCGAGCAGGTCGCGGCCGGCGAGCGAGTCCGGCAGGGTGTCGCGCTGGATCGGGAACGGCTCGGTCTTGCCGCTCGCGGTGAGCACGGCGGCCAGCTTCGCGGGCACGCCGAGTTCGAGGAAGGAAGTCATGGATATCTCCTGGCCGGGTGTCCGGCCTCGGGGTCAGGGCGTCGCGGTGAACGGTTCGCAACGACGCATCAGGTCGCCGCTCGCAGAACCGGATCGCATTTGGGGGAACAGCTTCGGGAGCATGCTCCGCGCCCAGGGATCCAGGATGGCGACGAGATGCCGGATGATCCGACATCGCCACCAGTCTACGGGACGACGACGGGGTGCGGGTTCCACCTGCCGGAACCCGCACCCCGTGTCGTTCTCGGCGCGGCGGTCAGACCGCGTCGACGAGCTCCGGGACCGGCGCGCTCGCGGTTCCGATCGACGGGCGGGTGCGCACCGCCCAGACGATCGCGCCGGCCGCGAGCGTGCATGCCGCGACCAGTCCCCAGGCCATCGCGAAGCCGGGGGCGGATCCGTGCGGAGCGGATCCGAACACGATGGCGCCCGTCCCGGCAGACCCGATCGCGGAGCCGATCGTGCGGAGGTTCGCGTTCACTCCGGTCGCGACGCCCGTGACATCGGCGGGGACGCCCTGCACGACGATGCTCGCGGAGGCGGCGTAGGCCAGGCCGCAGCCGATGCCGAACCCGGCGCCGGCGATGGCGAGCTGCCACGGGGCGGTGTGCGCGAACGCGGCGGAGGCGGCCGAGGCGCCCATCAGCAGCGCACCGGCCGCGAGCATCGTCCGCAGCGACACGATCCGGCTGAGCGCGCCGGCCGCGAAGCCGATCCCGCTCATGCCGACGAGCATCGGGACGAGCACCAGCCCCGCGTCGCGGACGGAGAGGCCGCCGCCGCCCGCGGACGAGGAGAGCTCGAGGAACTGCGGCAGGTAGCCCCAGAACGCGAACACCCCGGCTCCGATCAGCAGCGAGGCGGCGTTGGCGGGCCAGATCGCGGCCGAGGTCATCAGCCGCAGGTCGACCAGCGGCTCGGCGGAGCGCAGTTCGGAGAGGATCCAGGCCGCGAAGGCGAGCACGGCGACCCCGAAGAACGCGAGCGTCGCGGGCGAGCTCCAGCCCCAGCGCGCACCGGCGCTGAGCGGCACGAGCAGCGCGACCAGCCACGCCGACAGCAGGAGGGAGGAGCGGGTGTTCACGCGGCCGTGCGCCCTGGTGCCGCTGTCGCGGACGGCCACGACGGTGAGGAACGCGCCGATCACGGCGACGAGGAACGGGATCGCGAAGGTGCCGCGCCAGCCGACCAGATCGGCGATCGGGCCGGCGAGCACGGTGCCCGCCGCGCCGCCGATGCCGATGACGGCGCTGACGACGCCGATCGCCCCGGTCACCCGCTCCCGGGGCAGCGCGTCCCGGAGCAGGCCGTAGGCGAGCGGGAACAGCGCCCCGCCGATGCCCTGCAGCACGCGGGCGACGATGAGGACGGTCAGGCTCGGGGCGACGGCGGCGAGCACGTCGCCGAGGGCGACGGTCGCGAGGGTGAGGAGGAACGTGGTGCGGCGCCCGCGCAGGTCGCCGACGCGGCCGAGCGTGGGGGTGGCGACCGCTGCGGCGATGAGCCAGGCGGTCATCGTCCAGCTGGCGGCGTCGGCGGTGACGCCGAACTCCGCCTGCACGAGCGGGACGAGGGGGATGACGAGATTCTGCAGAAGCGCGATGGACGAGACCGCCACGGCGATGGCGACCAGGATCGAAGTGGATGAGCGGGACATGAGTTCCCCTTCCGGAGCCTGGAGAAACGGGGTAAAGTGGAAGAAGGCCTCCGAACGGAGGGTTCCTCCGGATTGACATTACCGGAGGGGTCCTCCGGTTCGCAAGGTCTCCGACGAACTTTTCTGGAAGGACGGCACGATGGGCGGCGAGAACCGGGCGACGGCGACGCTGGAGGAGCGGCGTCCGCGCCGTGCCGACGCGGCGCGGAACTTCGACGCCCTCGTCGCCGCAGGACGGGCCGCGTTCGCGGAGGACGGATCCAGCGCCTCGCTGGAGGACATCGCCCGCCGCGCGGGTGTCGGCATCGGCACGCTGTACCGCAATTTCCCGACGCGCGACGATCTGATCGAGACGCTCTACCTGCGCGAGGTCGCCGCTCTCGCCGACTCCGCCGACGACGTGTCAGGGCTCGAGCCGTGGCCGGCTCTGGAAGCCTGGCTGGACCGGTTCGTGGAGTACGTCGGCACCAAGCACGTCCTGCTCGACGGGCTCAACCGGGAGTCGTCCGTGTTCGCAGAATGCCGCGGCGTCATGCTCGGCGCGGGGGAGCCGCTGCTGAAGCGCGCCCAGGCGGCCGGCGCGGTGAAGGCCGATCTCGAGATCGGCGACATCGTCAAGCTCGTCGCCGGCGTGAGCGCGGTCGCCTACGACGACGACGAGCAGCGTCGCCGCGTGCTCTCGCTCGCGGTCGGATCGCTGCGCGTCTAGGCACCGCCGGAGGCCGTCGCTCCGCCCGGTCCTGAGCGAGCACTGACCCGCAGATACGACAGGACGGCCGCGACCCGCCGGCTCACGGTCGGCTCCTCCGAGAGCGCCAGTTTCGTGAAGATCGCGTTCACGTGCTTCTCGATGGTCGACTCCGACAAGTGCAGCGTCTGCGCGATCGCGCCGTTGGTCTTGCCCTCGGCCATCTCCCGCAGCACGTCGAGCTCTCTCGGGGCGAGCGCGGTCAGCGGTGATGCGGCCTCGGCCACACGGCGCTCCACGAGGCGCTGCACCACCCCCGGATCGACCACCGAACGCCCGGCCGCGACTTCGCGCAGGGCGTGCAGGACGTCGTCGAGGTCGCCCACGCTCGACTTCAGCAGGTAGCCGAGGCAGTCCGTGCCGGCGGCGAGAAGCTGAACGGCGTAGTCCGCATCGGAGTACTGCGACAGCACCACGACCCCGATCCGCGGATGCTCGGCACGGATGGCGTGCGCGGCGGCGATGCCTTCCACGGTGTGCGTGGGCGGCATCCGGATGTCCGTGAGCACCACGTCCGGACGATGCTCGCGTACGACCGCCTGCAGCGTCTCCGCATCCTCGACGACGGCGATGACATCGACTTCGCCGGAGTCCTCGAGCAGGCGGCGGGTGCCCTCGCGCACGAGGTAGCTGTCGTCGGCGATCACGACGCGCAGTCTCTCAGCCGGTCGGTCGGACATGCGCCGCTCCGTTCTGCTCCGCCACGGGCAGTCGCATCGTGACGTCCGTGCCCGCCCCCCGGGCCGATCGTACGTCGAACGTGCCGCCGATCGCCTCCAGCCGGTCCCGCAGCCCCGCGAGCCCCGTTCCCGTTCCCGCGGCGGGGTCGAACCCGTTGCCGTCGTCGGAGACCTCGACGTGGAGGACGCCGTCGGATCGCGTGATCCGCACGGTCGCCTGATCGGCCGCCGAGTGCTTGACGGCATTGGTGAGGCACTCGGAGATCGCGAAGTACGCCGCACCCTCCGCGTCTGCGGACAGGCGTCCGGAGGCCCCCTCGCTCACCACGCGCACAGGGATGGGCATGCGTGCGGCCCGCTCTTCGACCGCCGCGACGAGCCCGCGATCGGTCAGCAGGGTGGGATGGATGCCGCGCACCAGCTCCTGCAGATCCTCCAGGGCGGTGCGGGCATCCGTCCGCGCCTGCGCCAGCGTCGTGGCGGCGAGCGATGAGTCCCGTTTGAGCTGATTGACGGCGAGCCCCAGCCGCGTGAGCAAGGCCACGAGCTGCTGCTGCACGCCGTCGTGCAGGTCGCGCTCCAGACGGCGCCGTCCTGCCTCTTCGGCCTGCAGGATCCGGGTGCGGGACGCCTGCAAGTCGACGATCTTCGCGGCGAGCTGCGCCGACAGTGCGCTGTTCGCCGCCGTCAGCGCGGCCTGCCGGGCGAGCGCCTCCAGGAGCGCCCGGTCCCGGTCGGCGTACCGGCCAATCTCCCGCGGACCGCACGCGACCTGCCCGAGCGGGATGGTCTCGGCCGCGAGCGGAGCGACGAGCACCGGTTCCTCGGCGGCGCCGTCCGCGGGGAGCCGGCCGGCGACTGCGATCTCGCCGCCGAGCTCGACGCGCACCCACTCGGCGCGCACGCCCTGACGCACGGCCTCGGCCACGGCGGCGGCGAGTTCACCGGGCGTGGAACCGGCGTCCAGCCGGCGCCCGACGTCGACCATGAGCGCCGCGCCCTCCAGCCGCTTGCCGAACACGAGCCGGTCGGCGAGCGCGGTGAGCCGTGTGCGTCCGACCGCCGCAGCGGCGATCACCACGACCGTCGTCGCCACGGCGAGCGCGAGCGGCAGCCGTTGCCCCGCCACGACTCCGACGAGCTCTGCCAGCAAGAGGTAGCCGGCGCCGATCGCCACCCACAGCGCCGCGTACAGCAGCGACCGGCGCACCACGACTCCGAGATCGAGCAGGTCGTACCAGAGCATGCCGATCAGCAGGCCGGCGGGGACGATGAACGCGAGCGGCAGGTACAGCAGGTACTGCAGTGCCGCCGGCATTCCCGGATCGATGAGGCTCAGCACGCGCATCAGGACGGTCAGCACCACCGCTCCCGCCGCCGCCGTGAGCGGCCACAGGATCCGTCGTCGATCCGTCGGACCAGACCGGATCCACCGCACCAGCAGCAGGCACGCACCGAGCGCGAGGGTGACGGGCGTGGCAAGGCGCATCGCCCACGCGGCCGCGTCACCGACAGCGGCCAGCGCAGGCACCGCCCACGGGGCGGGCGCGGCCGTCAGGTCGTTCCACACGTAATCGGCCGAGGTGAGCACCGGCACCCCGAACACCTCGGCGAGAGCGGCGACGGGCAGCAGCGCCACCGCGGCGCGCACGATCATGCGGTCGGCACGGGTGCGGTAGCGCCCGTCCGGGAAGACGACGAGGAAACCGAGGGACGCCGCACTCGCGAGCCAGATGATGACGTGCAGCAGCAGGATTCCGGCCCAGCTCTGGGCGCCGGCATCCGCCAGGGCCGAGTAGGCAGCGCCCCACCCGTACGCCATCGCAAGGAGCGCGCCCCACCAGAGCATGCGGCGGGCGGCCCCATGATCCGGCCTGCGCAGCACCGCGTAGCCGCCCACCAGCAGATAGGCCAGCGCGTTGGGCAGCGGAAGCAGCGACTGGCCGAGCCGACCGGCGGCGAGGCCCGCGATCGGCATCGTCGCCACTCCGGCCGCGCCGACGGCGAACGTCACGACATCCCAGCGCCGCATGCCCACGTCGTCATTATCGACGCGCCCGCATCGCCGCGACAGGGGGTGCGCCGNGGATGGCGGCTGCCCGCCACCGGATCCCTCGCGAACCGGGAGGCGGGCACCGTGCCGGCGGGTGCCGACGCGTCCGTACCGTCGGATCACGGCGCCGAACCGCGGCGCATCCCCTCAGGAATCGGAGTCATCATGTCCGTCATTCACCCCGCACCGGCTGTCGCCGGTCCGGCGCTGCGCACGCTCGGCGCCGTCTGCCTCGTGCTCGGCCCTGTCGCCTTCGCTGTGGCCGAGTACTCGGCTCCCGGGGCATCGCCGGGGGATCCGGCGGCGATGCTCGCCGCGATCGGCGAGCACTCCGTGGGCGCCGCCACCGCGATCGTCGCGACTCTGCTGTCGGCATTCTTCTTCATCGCCGGGATCTGCCTCCTGGCCGGCCGGCGCTTCACGCGCGGACGCGTCCTCGTGCCCACCGGGATCGGGCTCGTCCTCTGGTCCCTGCTGTCGAACACCCTTCTGCTGGGTCTGAACGTCGCCTTCATCGCGATGG
Source organism: Microbacterium sp. 22242 (assembly GCF_052045495.1). Lineage (NCBI taxonomy): Bacteria > Bacillati > Actinomycetota > Actinomycetes > Micrococcales > Microbacteriaceae > Microbacterium > Microbacterium sp. 22242. Next base: position 258,126 of record NZ_JBQEOZ010000001.1, read on the forward strand.
CCGATCCGTCGCTCGACCGGGGACAGATGTCCGCACTGATGCGGGTCATCGGCGGCAGTCCGCTCGCGCCGGTGGCGCTGTCCGGCCACGACGTCCTGGTGGTCGCCTTCGTGGCGCTCGGCGTCGGCTTCTGGCGCGCGGGCCTCGGCCCGCGTTGGGCGGGCGCGGCCATCGCGCTGTGCGGGCTGGTGGATCTCGCCGGAGGGTTCTTCGGCGAGATGGGCGACCTCGTCGGCAGCATCCTGTCGAACGGACTCATGATCGCCGGGTTCGCGGCGGAGGGCTGGTTCCTCGCGCGGGAGGCGACGCGCGCTCCCGCGGAAGCCGTCGCCATCCCGGTGTCGTGAGTGGCTCCGACGCGCCGGCGCTG